>DAOUWT010000317.1 GCA_030666985.1 Chloroflexota bacterium | reverse complement strand
TTTTATTGTCATCGGCAGAAATCCTTATAAATTTATGCTCTGAGGGGAAGGTCACTTCCCCGTGCCCTGCCCGCAGGATGTGACCATCCTGCTCGAGCGTAGTGAATATAACCTAAACCGAGTACCATGTAAAAACCCAAAGAGCCTAAATGTTTTATTTGCTCGCTAGGTAGTAGCTCAATCAAATTGGGCGGGGCTAAAAACGACATTTTGCCCCCCATGTTTTAACTACGCCATATTAGCTGCGCTTAACTTGTTCAGACTCTCAACGTGGCTTGGTTCCACTGCATCACCGTGTTTTGTTTTGGCCATACTTGCTTTTTTGGCCATCAACTTTTCATAACGATCATCATCGACGAAGGCCACACAGCGGCCAATGCTGGCCTCGCCATCGACGAAACGCCAGGGGAAAAAGCCAATCGTAGCACGCTGGTTGAGGAGGAGGTCAATGTCACCTCCCAGGCACTCGGCGTGGATGATGCCGTGGGGGAACATCTCGATGTGCATCATCTGGTATTTGTCGTCATCATAGAACTCTGCCAGGGGTTTGCCAAATTTCTTCTGGAATACATATTCGGCTTCTTTGGTTTGGCGGGGCATCCAGTCACGGATGATGGTGTTCATGGGATGGTCTGCGCTGCCGCAATCTACGCCTATCCAGCGCAACTTTTTGGATATAGCCCATTTGACAAATTCACGGTCGGGGCCGGGATGTTTGACCATGTAGCGAATCTCGTCGGCGGTGTCATGATCCCAGCCAAAGTGGTGGTAGCCCGTGTGGATGATGAGGATGTCGCCCTCTTTGACCTCCACGCGCTCTTCCACCATTTTGCTGGTATAGACATCATAATCGCCAGCGATATCGCTCAGGTCAACAATAGCACCTTCATTGACCAGGAAATCCATGTCTAGTTCGGCTATATCTTTGCCCGGAGTGTAGAAATGAATTTCTCCATCCAGGTGGGTGCCTATGTGATTGGAGTGGGTCAATAATTGGCCGTTGGCGCCGTTGGGGGCCAGGCGTTTAAAATACTTCACTTGCAGGGGTTCATAGGTCGGCCAGGGGGGAGTGCCAACACCTAAAGGGATTGTTAGATCAATTGTTTTCATATTTTTCTCCTTGGATAAAAGTTTTGTGTAAAGGGTTAATCGAATACTTCGTAAAACGTGAAAACGTGAAACGTAACCTCACGCATCACGCATCACGCCTCACGTCTTCACGCCTCACGCAACACGCATCACGTCATACTATTCCAGAAATCAATGCTAAAACTACCCCGCCGGCTATCACGCTGCCCAGTTGACCGGCGGTATTAGCGCCCATGGCGTGCATTAGCAAGAAGTTCTCGAAGTCATATTCTTGGCCCACGCGCTGAACAACCCTAGCAGACATGGGAAATGCGCTGATGCCAGCCGCACCAATCAGGGGGTTGAATTTTCCGCCAGAGAGAACATAGAGCAACTTGCCAAAAAGCACCCCTCCCGCCATATCAAGGACGAAGGCGAATAAGCCCAGGGCTAGGATATAAAACGTTTCTACACGGATAAAAGCCTCTCCAGTCATCCGTGACCCGACAGCCAGCCCCAAGAAAAGAGTAGTGACATTGACAATTTCGTTTTGGGCTGAGTTGCTCAGTCGGTCTACTACGCCTGACTCGCGCATCAGGTTGCCAAACATGATCGTGGCGATCAAAGGCGAGGCGACAGGGGCTACCAGGGATACAAAAATTGTCACGATGATTGGGAAGAGTACCCGCGTGGTCTTAGAGACTTCCCGCTCAGAGTAGGGCATGCGGACTTTTCGCTCCGCGTCGGTGGTTAGCAAGCGCATGATCGGCGGCTGAATGATGGGAACCAGTGACATGTAACTATAAGCGGCCACTGTGATTGGGGCTAGCATGTCGGGGGCCAATCTTGCTGCCACAAAAATTGCCGTGGGGCCATCCATGGTTCCTATCACGCTGATCGATCCGGCCTGATTCATGTCAAAACCAAGTGATAGGGCGAGCAGCAAAGTTCCAAAAATACCAATGTGCCCCGCCGCGCCCAAAAGAGCCATTTTGGGGTTTTCTAAAAGCGGCCCAAAATCGGTCATGGCCCCTAAACCAATAAAGAGTAGGAGCGGGAATAATTCTGTTTCGATGCCTATTTTATATAAAATACCGAGCAAGCCATGCTCGCCAGAGATACCCGTAAGCGGGAGGTTTGTGAGTATGGCCCCAAAGCCAATCGGTAAAAGCAGCACCGGTTCATAGTCTTTGACAATGCCCAAATAAAGCAAGACACCGCCGACCAATATCATCACAATCATTTTCCACGTCAGAAGCGTGGGCGCCAGGAATAGTTGAAGTACGTTATCAATGTCCATTTATCCTCGCTCGAAGGTGACTAAAACTTCACCGTAAGAAACTGCCTGTCCGAGAGTCACGTGTACGCTGGCTACTACGCCAACCCGTGGCGCCCTGATGGCATTTTTCATTTTCATGGCTTCTAACGAGCATAGTTCCTGCCCAATACTTACACTATCTCCTGGCTTCACAAATATCCCGACTAAATTGCCAGGCAGGGGAGCAACCACGGTGTTCCCGCCAGCGTCAGATTGGGCAAGCGCAGGAGTTTTCTTAGGTTTCGAGATTGTCTGAACAGGTTTTCGCACGCTGACAGGTTTTGCTGCCGCATCCTCAACTGGCTCAAGCGGTGGGGCATCTTTCACGCTGACTTCAAAAATTTGCTCTCCTATTTTGGCAATAACCGGATCCGTGTTGAGGTCTTGGACTTCAACCAAATATTCTTGCCCCCCAACAGCGACGCTTATTTGGTGTTTGGGTGGATTCATCAATTATTTTCCTTTAAGTGCGGTTGTAGGGCGATTTGGTAAATCGCCTGTCGAAATGCCATTTCGACCTACATTTTGAGGAGGCGATACGGCCCAGGCGGATTTTGGAGTAATCTTCCCAGGCTGGGAGAGCCAGCCCCACGGGAAAGGAGATAGCTGACCGCCACCGCGGCGGCAACCACTTCCCCCTTGGTAGATGCTGCCGGTGGGGGAGGTTCTTCCCCCTCCCCCGGGGCCAGTTCAGCTATTTGGGGAGCTTTTTCCCGAAAAACTTTGCCCAGCAACTCGATCATCAGGGCAAGCAATCCCAAGGCGACAGTTAGAACCACCATCCCCACGCCAAAGATAAATAATCCTTGAGTAATGTTATCCAACGTTTTCCTCCTACGCTACGCTTGAGCAGGATCGGCAGCTCCTGCGGGTGAAGTCCGGGGAACTGCCGTTCCCCTCAGAGC
>DAOUWT010000050.1 GCA_030666985.1 Chloroflexota bacterium | reverse complement strand
CGACGCGGCAGTCTCCCGGATGACGGAGGGCATAGTGTTCAGGGAGATTGCCACACCCCAAACTCGTTGTGTCACTGCGAGGAGGATTGGGCTGTATTGGGCCAAGACGACGCGGCAGTCTCCCGGATGACGGAGGGCATGGTGTTCAGGGAGATTGCCACACCCCAAAAAACGGGGTTCGCAATGACATGCTATAAAGTTTCTGTCTCTTTGAGCAGCGCCAAACGCGCTGTGGCGACACTCAGAAGAGCAAGCTGACCAGCAGACGGACCAGCAGACGGACCAGCAGACGGACACTGACTATCTTGAGACAGGTGATAAACAGGACAAATAAACAGTCGTCCGTATGGAGTATCCAATGACTTCTAATTCTTCCCCAAAAACCGCCCCCGACTCGATACCTCCCCACACCTTCCTCATCGTAAATGGGACGCAGGTATATCGTCTCAACCGAAAAACAATTTCAATCGGCCGTCACACCGATAACGACATCACCATTTCTGATCCCCACGTTTCCCGGTATCACGCCCAGTTGAGGGTTGCGCAGGGATATTTCATCCTCTTTGATTTGAACTCCACGGGAGGCACTTCTGTCAACGGTGAGCGCATTACCCAGAAAGTTCTTAAAGGGGGAGATGTCATTTCTTTGGCGGGCGTCCCCCTTATTTTTGGTCAGGGGACAGTGAAGGATTCCAGCGTTTCCGTTGCTGAAGCGCTTTCTTCAGATAACTTGAGTGATACCGATACTACTCTCCTGGTAATGGGAGAAGAAGCCGACAGCTATCTCGAGATGTTTGACATCAAACCTCAAAAGGATTAACCATGCCCCAAAACACTCTCCTCGCAGTTATAGGCGGTTCTGGCCTTTACGACATCACAGGCTTGAGCGAAACTGAAAAGCATACTATCGAAACACCCTTCGGCAAGCCTAGCGCCCCCATCATGACCGGGATTTTAGAAGGCCAGCCCATTGCCTTCCTGGCCCGGCACGGCCTTGGGCATCCACTCTCTCCCACCGAGATCAACTACCGGGCTAACATATATGCCCTCAAAAAACTGGGAGCTGAACATATCGTCAGCGTGAACGCTTGCGGCTCTTTGCGGGAAGATTATGTGCCCGGAGATATAGTTATTCCCAATCAGCTTTTTGACTTCACCAAAAAACGAGACCATACATTTTTCGAGGGGGGATGTGTAGCCCACATTGGCTCAGCCGAACCATTCTGCTCCCGCTTATCCGCCCACGTGACCCAAGCGGTTCAAGACATGGGGGCTACTGTTCACACCCAGGGGGCTTTCATCACCATCGAAGGCCCTCGCTTTTCGACGCGCCTGGAATCCAACACCTTTAGGGCCTGGGGGATGGACATCATTGGAATGACGACCTCACCAGAGGCGTTTTTAGCGCGGGAGGCCGAATTGTGTTACACCTCTCTGGCCCATATCACCGATTATGATGTGTGGCACAAGAGCGAAGAACCCGTCACCGTCGAAATGGTGATAAGAATCCTCAACCAAAACGTAGAAATCGTCAAGAAAATCATTCGTAATTTGGCCAAAAACCCTCCTGGAGAACGAAGTTGTGAATGCTCCCAGGCTCTAAAAGATGCCCTGATCACAAATCCGAAGGCCATCCCAGGGGAGACGCGCCAAAAACTAGATTTATTGGTATCCAAATATTTAAGTGCCTAGGCAAAAGTTTTCTAGTCTTAGGAACGCGGTTCCTCCGAGGAACCGCGTTCCTAAGACGACAAAAATATTATAAATTTTATGCTTGACTACATATAGGAGAGATAAAAATGCGAGAACTGACTATTCCCATCGAAGCAGAAACCATCCGCAGCTTGAAAACAGGTGATACTGTTACCCTTACCGGCGTGCTAGTAACAGGCCGCGATACGGTTCACAAATGGATGATCGAGACCTTCATCAAAAAGACACGTGAACCGCAAGGCAATGACCTGGAAGTTTATGAAGCCATCAAGCCTATTTTAGAAGGCAGTCTTATCTACCATTGCGGCCCAGTTGTGGCCGGGGTGGATAGCGGAGACTATAAATTTGTAGCCGCCGGGCCAACCACCAGCATCCGCGAAGAACCCTATCAGGGCGACGTCATGCACCATTTCAACATGCGGGGCGTGATTGGTAAAGGGGGGATGGGGGCCGGCACTCTGGCAGCCTGTGGAGAGATTCCCGCCGCCTACTTCCACGCCATCGGGGGAGCGGCCACTTTGATCGCCGAATCGGTAGAGAAAGTACTGGGTGTCTATAAGCTGGAGGAGTTTGGCGTTCCCGAAGCAATTTGGGTCCTGAAGGTCAAAAAATTCCCCGTAGTTGTGACCATGGACGCCCACGGGAGCAGCATCCACGCCGATGTGGAAGCAAAATCGAAAGCGAACTTGGAGAGGCTGTTGGTGACTCATTAGAACCTTCTGGCTCTTTGGGAATTCATGGGGTACGCGGTACGCTCAAGCAGGAAGGCCACTTCCTGCGGGCGAGGTACGGGGAAGTGCCTGGCTCAAAATGAGCCGCTCAGAATGAGCCGCCCTCAGAGCAGAAACTTATGCGAAACCCCGTGAATTTCTAGAGACCCAACCTTTTTTCCCAATCAGCGTGGATAATAAAAAAGATGCGGTATCATCGCCACATCTTTTTTACATGGCTTGTAACTGCTCAGGCACCTCTCGCCCAGGATTGAAATCCAGGGCTGAGATACAAAGTCCGTTCAAACGGACTAAAATAACAGTGGATTTTACAGTTTTCTAGTCGGATTCATCCGACTTCTGTATGTCAGCCTGAGAATTCATTCTCAGGGCAGGTTAGGCTGAGTAGTCACAATGGCTTTTATAAAAGGAACAACTTTGTAAATGAATTTTCTGCAGAAATTAAAACCCGGCGCACCAAAACCCTGGCTTCACCTAACAGCCGGCCTGATGTGGTCAGGGGTTGGCATATTTTTGAACACACTTGCCGCTGAGTGGCTGCATCCTCTTTCTGTAAAACAGGCAATTCTTTTTGCTTCTGGGGGAGTATTGCTGGCAGCGGCTATAGCTAAATTTGGTTTTTCCAAGTTGTCAAATGAGAATATACACCGCATCGAAACCCTAGAGGCCGAAAAACCCTGTCTGTTCGCTTTTCAGAAATGGTCTAGTTACCCCCTGATAGCTTTTATGATCGGGCTGGGAATTTTCCTCCGCAAGTATAGCCCCATTCCCAAGCCTTATTTAGCCACTATGTACATTGGCATTGGAGGGGGATTATTTTTGCCGAGTTTGCTTTATTATAGGCATGTTTGGCGGGAATGGTCGAAGTAGTCTGGCGGTCTTAATGGCCTAATTTGTCAGGTAGTTCACAATATTTCTAAATGAAGTACAAAATTTCTCGTAATCTGGTAAACTTAAATCACCCAGTCGTTAGCAACGTGAAAAGTGAGATTTAGGTTATGTCAAATAAACTATCCCAAACGAAAACAAGCATTAAATTTGATATTCAAGACAACCAAGAAAGAATTAAAGCATTAGGTGTCAAAAAACTAGGCTTGTTTGGTTCTTTTGTACGTAACGAACAAAGTCTAGATAGCGATATTGATTTATTGGTTGAGTTCCATGCGGAACAAAAGACTTTTGATAATTTCATCCAGCTTTCTTTCTTTTTAGAAGAAATATTAAATCGATCTGTTGAATTGGTTACTCCTGAGTCTCTAAGTGTTTACCTAGCTCCACATATAATTAAAGAGGTGGAAAATGTCCCTCTCGTCGCTTGAATATCTAAGACACATTTTAGATGAGATCAGCTATTTGAGTCGCCAAAGTGCTGGTTTAAGTAAGAACAATTTCTTCAAGATGAAACATTGAAGAGGGCTTTTGCCAGGAGTATTGAGATAATTGGTGAAGCCACGAAGCAAGTATCAAAAGATATTCGCGAGAAATACCCCCGTATTCAATGGCGTGCTATGGCAGGGATGAGAGACAGGCTAATCCATACACAGAACACCAAGCCCCATCATCAAGATTTAACGCACAAGACGCAGAGATGAAATTCTCTGCGTCTTTGTGTTTCTATGAGGTTTGGATATAGCCGCTTATTATTTCCTGTATCCCCTAATTTCCTTTGTGATGTCAAGTTCCCGTTTAGCGTTACGATAGCGGACTACCAAACTTGCTATATACCCCAACGCCGCTCCAAAGATGACCGCGTATCCCGCGATCATGTAATTTAATGTATCAGCCATGGCTAAGATTGAAAACATTTTTTTCTCCTGTGTAATGTCCTTCAGACTTCGGAAGTCTGAGGGACATGAACGTTGTTAGTCAACACTCCAACGCAATTCTTCAACCTTGTTCTCCAAAACTCCCAACCGGATGCGGTGCCAGAGCAAATCCACGAAGAAAACGGAGAATGTAAATAGGCTAAAGAAAAAGGTTACTTTCATAGGGGCTATCATACTGAAGCCTCCCTGCGCTGCGGCGTCAGAGCCTCCCACCACAACAGGGTGGATGGTGCGCATGAGGCGGATGGAGACAAACGTCAGGGGGATGCTGATGAAGCCGAAGATGGCGTAAACGGCCGAGAAACGCTCCCGCCGGTCGGGATCGTCCACCCCCCGGCGGAGAAGCAGGTAAGCGGCGTAGATCAGCTCCACGATGGCGGCAGTCGTCAGGCGCGGATCCCATGTCCACCACGTGTTCCAGGCCGGACGCGCCCAAATCGAGCCAGAGACGATGGCAATCAAAAAGAAGACGAAGCTAATTTCTATGGCTGCGAACCCGGCAATATCCCATTTTTTCTCTCCTTTCCATAAATAAATCCCGCCCACTATGGCGGCCACCGTAAAGCCTACCATCCCTACCCAGGCGTTTGCGACGTGGAAATAGAATACTTTTTGAACTAATCCCATGATCTTCTCTACCGGGGCGTAAAAGAAGACCAATCCCGTGGCGATAAACATGAGGACAAGGGTTAGGATGTCCAAGATTTTAAGCAAATGAGGTTTTTCTGCCATAAAGGGTTCTCCTGGAAGTGAAACGTGAAGACGTGAAACGTAACTTCACGCATCACGCATCACGCAACACACATCACTCCTCCACTACGTAATCAAAGACCATAAAAGCTGTGGCTATAAAGACAATATCGTACACAATGAGCAAATTAAGCCAAGGCAAAATCTCGGCCAGCGGGATGGCCTGTAAAAATCCATTGCTGGCCTTGACAGCGGCTATGAGGACTGGAATTGCCAAGGGGAAAAGCAAAATGGGGAGCATAATATCCCGCGTGCGAACTTGGACAGCCATGGTCGCCAGTAGCGTTCCCACGGCTACATAGCCAATGGAACCTAAGAGGATTACTAGGATTAGGCCCGGCTGAAAGAGATTAGTGTTATACAATACGCTGTACACGGGCAGGACAATGATTTCGACAATGAACATGAAAATAAGATTGCCAATTGCTTTGCCAAAATAAATCGCGCTGCGGTCAACTGGGGCCAGCAAGAGACCATCCAAACAGCCGCGATCTTTTTCGGAGGCCATGGAGCGGTTCAGCCCCAAAGTCCCCGCGAAGGCGAATGTGACCCACAAGATTCCGGCTGTCACACTATCGCGAGCTTTTATGTCCAATTCTAAGGCAAAGTTGAAGATGAGGATTACCAAGAGGGCGAAGACCAGCATGGATGTAAGCAATTCTCGGCTGCGTAATTCGGCGGCCAGGTCTTTCCACACAATTGCGCCCATAGCGCGGAGGTAGGCCTTTATGCGTTGCATTAGACGTCCCCCTCTGATTGCACGGCTTGGCGGTAAAAGCGCAAAAGGTTGTCGGGGCCGATCTCTTCGCGCGTCCCGGAGGCGACAATCACGCCACGGGAGAGGACGTCGAAACGGGAGGCCAAATCTGCCACGCGCGTCAAATCGTGCGAGGTCATGACCACCGTGCGTCCCCGGGCCGCTATTTCGCTCAACACCGTGTCCAGCATGGCGCAGGCATCTTGGTCTAGGCCGGTGTGGGGTTCGTCGAAGAGCATCACGTCGGGGTCGTGCAGCACCGCCCGCCCAATTGCCAAACGCTGCTTCATGCCCCGTGAAAACGTGCGCACCAGGTCGCCTCGGCGAGGATGCAGGCCCACCAGGCGCAGCACCTCCTCCGCGCGGGGTTTCACGTCCGGGAGGGCGTACATCCGCCCGTAAAACCAGAGATTTTCCTCGGCGGTGAGGTCCCCGTAGAGCAAAGGTTGGTGGGAGACTATGCCTAACCTGCGGCGTACCTGCGCTGCCTGGGCGGGAAGCCGGTACCCGGCGATTTGCACCTGTCCCTGAGAGGGACGGGAGAGTGAGGCCAGAATCCGCAACAGGGTGGTTTTCCCGGCCCCGTTGGGGCCAAGCAATCCCACAAACTCGCCTTTCTCTACAGCAAAATCGAGACCTTGTAAGACGATCTTAGGGCCAAAGCGCTTTAGGAGGTTACGGACAACTATCATGTTGCGTTCTTTTCAAGCTCATCAAGATTCCGGAGGATTTCCGCTCCTTGCTTGAGGAGTGATTGTCTCTGGCGCTGATAATCTTCTTTCTCTACTTTTCCCAATTCATAATCAATGTCTGATTCTTCAATTGCGTCAAGGATGCGCTCCCGCTCCGCCATCAGGCGGGGATATTCGCTTTCACCTTTCCGGTCTTTCGAAGATTCCATCTTCAGAAAAGGCTGGCTGATATAGAGGGCAGCCAGGAGAAAAATAGCCAGAATGATAGATATGGAGCTAGTATTCATGGTGGTTTACCTTTTTAGAAGTGAAGCGTGAGACGTGATGAGTGATGCGTGATACGTGATGTACAAGAACACGTTTCACGTTTTCACGTCTCACTCGGTTAACAAGGGTTCAATGATGTAAATGATCTCGTCGTAAGAGTAGAAAGGCCCAATTTGGACGTGGGCTATTGTTCCGCTTTTGTCTATGATGAAGGTTTCGGGGACGCCTTGTACGCGATAGGCTTGGGAGATTTTTGTGCGTTTGTCGGGGCCGTTGGGGTAGGTAATGTCAAATTCTGCCAGGTATGCTTTGGCTTCTGGCTCGGTGTCCACGTAGTCCACGCCCAGGAAAACGACTTCGCCTTGGTAGTTCCGCCAGGCGTTTTCTAGATCAACCGCTTCGGGTTTGCAGCTCGTACACCAGGA
Organism: Chloroflexota bacterium; assembly: GCA_030666985.1. Lineage (GTDB taxonomy): Bacteria > Chloroflexota > Anaerolineae > Anaerolineales > UBA11858 > B10-G9. The sequence continues at coordinate 5,662 of DAOUWT010000050.1, read as the reverse complement.
AGCCCAAAAGTTGATCACGACAACTTTCCCTTGCAAGTCCGCCAGATGATATTCTTCCCCGTCAAAAGAGGTGAGGGCAAAATCTGGGGCTGGCTGTCCAACACTAACCTGCCCTTGTTGTGATTTATTCAGGCCCAGGGCCAAGATTACCAACAAGATTGCCAAGCCTCCCCAAATCAATACTTTTTTCATGAATTTAATCCTTGCTTAACGGTTACGAAGTTCTTCTTCCAAGCGCGAGATATATTTATCATCTGCGGCGGTCGTTTTCGAGACGCTTTCTTGAGGTGAGGCATGATCTGCGCTTGGTGTCTTCCAGGTTTGAAAGCCTTTATAAAGCAAGTAAACTCCTGCCAAAAAAGCAGCCGGGGGCACAATATATGCCAGCCAGTTCAAACCTCTGCGGGGTGGCTCTGCCAGAACACGGTCGCCGTATTGGTCTACAAAGTATTGCTTTATTTCGTCCTCAGTCCAGCCTTCGGCGAGTTTATCGCGAATGATTCCCCGCCACTGAATGCAAGCCTGCGTGCCGCAGGCATCTAAGGGAACATTTTCGCAGACAGGACAATAAAGCTGTTTGGCGATGGCGTTGACCTCATCATCGGAAGGGGTGGGGTCTTGGGCGGTGGCGACGTGGGGCAGGCCCAAAGACAGAAGAATGATGCCCAAAAAGATGATAGGGGATTGTCTTTCAAATGGTCTCATTTTTCAAGTCCTCAAGAACGAATACGAGTTTGACGCGGCGAATGAGGTTTTTTCTCCGGCCAAGCAGCCACAAGAATGCCAAAAGTAAAGACCCAGGCCCCAATCCACATCCACTTGACAAGAGGGTTATGGTAAATCTTGAATGTGGCCCCAGCTTGTGAAATTGGCTTCCAGTCTATAAGGATGACGTAAAAATCATCGGCCAGCGTGCTGCGCACCCCGGGGATGGTCACAAATTGCTGAGAGTCGTAAAAGTAGTCCCTTCGAGGGTAAAGCTTGCCTACTTCTTTGCCGTTTTTAGAAACGCTCACCATGGCCCGAGCCAGATTACGCCCGTCATCGGTATCGAAATTATCCAATCTCTCGTAAGTCATGGAATATACGCCAAGCTGAAGGGACTCGCCCTGGGCAATCGTCCCCTGGGTCTCAGCTTGGAAGACCTCAATGCCAAGAATGCCTAGTGCCATTAGGATCATGCTCAGGTGGATAATGTATCCACCATACCGGCGGCGATGGCGTTTGACCAATTGCCAAAGAGCGGCGAAGAAATTTTCGTCAAAGCGTCTCGCCCGGCTCATGCTCCCCCGCCAGAATTCGCAAATTGTGACTGTGATAACAAATCCAATTAACCAGAAGGCGAGCACAGCGTACCAGGGCTGCCAAATGCCAAGGGCAAAGGTTACCGGTATCACCGTCAGGGAAGCAAAGAAAGGCTTCACAAGCGACCGATTCAGAGTCTTCCACGAGGAATATCCCCAGGCAGCGAGTGGAGCCACGCCCATCAAAAGCATTAATCCTCCAAATAAAGGCGCAGTGGCTCTTTCGTAAAAGGGCGGCCCCACGGTGACTTTTTGCCCGGTGGCTAATTCCGAAATCAGCGGGAAAATCACTCCCCAAAAAGAGGCCACCAGAATGCCCAGGAACAACAAGTTATTGAGAAGAAAGAGGGCTTCTCGAGAGAAAAAGGATTTCAGCGAGTTTTTCGATTTGAGATCATCCCACCGGTAAAGTACTAGGCCTAGAGAAGCTGTCAGCGTCAGGGCAATAAAGACAAAGAACAACGGTCCAATGGCACTTTGCGCAAAGGAGTGCACAGATGAGAGAACGCCCGAACGGGTCAGAAATGTGCCGAAGATGACCAAGTCGTAGGTGAGGATTATCAACACCATGTTCCATTGCTTGAACATGACCCGTTTTTCCTGGATCATCACGGAGTGCAAGAAAGCCGTCCCGGTCAGCCAGGGCATGAAGGCGGAGATCTCAACGGGGTCCCAGCCCCAGTAGCCGCCCCATCCCAGCACGTCGTAGGCCCACCGCATCCCCAGCACCAGCCCCAGGGAGAGGAATAACCAGGCCCACAGCGTCCACTTCCGCGTGATGCGTATCCAGCTATCATCCGCCCTTCCGGTTATCAATGAAGCCATCGCAAAGGCATAGGGGATGATAAAGGCCACAAATCCTAGATATTGCATGGGGGGATGGATGACCATGCCGGGATGGCGCAGAAGAGGGTTTAACCCTTGCCCGTCGCGGGGGACGAGGGGGAGGGCGTTTTCTGGCGCGGTCATGGCAATGACAACCCTTTGAGCGGTTTGCCACAATTTGGCGAAAGGATTTTCAAAGAATATGTTCATGACCAAGAAGAAGGCCAGCGTCCCTAGCGAGACGACAATCACCCAGGGCAGGAGATCACGCTCACGATCCCATTTTCGGAGGGTGACGGCAGATGCAAAGGCAGCTAAGAGCCACGACCAAAAGACCAGCGACCCCGCTTGCGATCCCCACAAGGCTGCGACCTTGAGGTAAACGGGCATACTCCGGCTGCTCACACGGGCGACATAAGCTATTTGATATTGATCGGTGACCAGCAAGTAAATGAGGCTGGCTACGGAAATTGTCAGCAAGGGGAAAGTGAGCAGCATGGCGTTGCGCGCGCTATCCACCCACATATTATCTTTATTGCGCTCACCGTAGATTGCCGCGCCAACCCCGTAAAGGGCGACTATCAAAGTAATGAAAAGAGAACCAAAGCCTATGTCGGCTGCCATAAAATTTTACTCCGTGATGAGTGAGGAGTGATGAGTAATGAGTGACGAGTAATGAGTAAGATCACGCTTTACTCTTTACGCTTTACGTTTCACTTTTGTATTATCCACCTGCCTGCCCGGGCACGGCTTCTTCATATTTTGTAGGACACTTGAGCAATAGTTCATCAGCGTAAAAGACGCCGTCTTCTTGAAGGTATCCGGTGATGATGGCCTGAGCCTCGTTTTGGAGGAGATCAGGCAGGGGGCCTTCATAAATGACTTGCAGGCGTGGACGATCAGGGTCACTGACCGCGTTATGTAAGACGGCTGCCAGTCCTCCCTCTGCCTTTATCTCTTTATTATCTCCTGGGACGTGGGCAATGGTAAAGGTTAGTTTTAGGGTTTCACTGTCGTATTGTATGGTGTCTCCGATTACCGCCCCGGAAATTCGCAGATTGCGCCCATCAAGCTCGCCGGCTGCGCTTTTCTGTAAGGTTTCTTCTACTGTCAAGAAATATTGTGCGCTCTTCGAGGTGGAGGAGGCAATGAGATAGATGATGGCAGCCACGATCAACAATCCTCCGATAATGAACTTGGTTTTGCTGCTGCTCTGAGGGTTAGTTTCTAATTGATTTTCTTCTGGCATATCGTTATTTACTCCGCTATAGTTGGTTTGCCCCTGCATTTTAGCATAAATAGCGTATTTTGTATCATCTCAAAAAAGAGGGGCTGGTAGTCGAGATTTCCATATCTCGCTTCCCAAACGGGGTATAGAAACTTAAAACAAAAACTTCCCGCTTAAATCGACGGGAAGTCTTTGTTCTCAATCTGTTAGTTATTCGATCACACCAGTCTCTATGCGTTGATTGTAGATGTCTTCCATTCTGTACAGGTCTTGCTGCAAGATGAAGAAACCTTCCCAATGTGCCCAATCCGGGCCAGCCATCATAGCGCCTTGGCGGGCGCGGCGGCCTTCATGATGCCAAAGGTGATAGTAAAGGATTTGGAATTCGTCCTTCCACGGGTTGTCTTTCAGCAGCCCCAGTTCGGCCAATTCGGCGCGCATGGCCTCGGCGGGCGCAAAATAAGCTTCGTTGTAGAGTCGTACTGCGCCGTCACCGCTCTCGAAGAAGCCTTCGGTGTGTGTAGAGCTATGGCACTCACCGCAGACCATTTCCATTTTCTCTCGGCCAGCTTCTCCATCGCCGTAGTACATGCCCAGTACGTCTGGGTCGGTGCGCTCCTTGGAAACCTTGGCCCACAGGTTCCAGTAGAGACGCTCAGTGACGTTGTGGGTGGTTTCAAGCTCACCGATGCCGCTCATGTGGCAAGTGGCGCAGGTTGGGGCGCGATAGTCGCCGGGTTCCCATTCGCCGGGTGCGCTATCCCAAACCCATTCTTCGCCTTCGGTAGCAAAGATTTGGCCGTGTTTGGAATTTTCGAATATCTCAATATCAGGATGGTCGGGGCCTAGATGGCAACTGGCACAAGCATCCGGTTTGCGAGCCTCGGCAATATCAAAGCTGTGGCGGGTATGGCAGGTGGCACAATTGCCGACATCACCGCCGGGGTAAATATTGCCAATGCCGGCAATCGGATAGGTTTCAGACGTCGGATGTCCAGTTTCATCCACTTCAATTTGGGTGCCATGACACTGCATACAGCCGGTTTCTTCGGATACGCCGCTGAGTTCAGGATGATTTTGCCCCTCGTGAACGTGGATCAGGGTTTGCATCGCATCACTAGCAATGACTTGAAGTCCCGCACGCTCATGTCCGCTGGCGTGAAAATCAGCCACTTCCTTTTCGTGACATTCAGCACATGTGGATGGCGGCACCAGCATGGATACTGCGATTGTCAAGTCTTCGTGGCCTTCAACATCCTGCAAGGCCATGGGCGAATCGGCTTCAACCTTATGGCAGTCAACACAACTGACAGCTTCGTCTGCGTGGCGGCTTCTATCCCAATCTTCGACAATGCCGTGCGTTTCCGTGGCGTGGCATTCTATGCAAGCCCTGGCTTCGTCTGTAAGCTCTGCGACTTGGAATCCGCTAGACTCTGCCGGAACAGGGGCAAATTGCTCCCCGCAAGAAGTTAGTGCTAAGCTGATTACCAAGACAGCAAGGATAATTACGAGCTGTTTCGCGTTCTTCATAATTCACCTCTTTCCATAATTCATTGGCAGATAGGGAAAAATACTTATTTCTCAAGGTGATACTTGTATTTATTTTCGAGTAGATACTTGTTGAGATTATCGTGGCCAACCTCTTCGTGACAATCTACGCATTGAGAATCAGTGACGTCCTCAAAATAGTTTCGGTGTTCTTCTTTATCCTGCGTAGCAACTTCCAAATTGCGGTGGCAGGTGAGGCACCCCGAATCATAAACATAGTCATTATGCTCAAGTCTTTTCGCTTGCCAGTCGAGGGTTGATTCATCTTTAATGAGCGTGACCCAAACATCATGCGTGCCAGATTGAGCCTTACCTACAAAATGGGCGAATACGTTTTCGTGAGAAACATGGCAATCTGTACAGGAGGCCATAATTCCCCGGGGGTTGTTTCCGCCGTGAGTTGAGGCGTGATAGGATTTTACCATCGGCTCCATAGAGTGACACACACCGCAGAAATCAGCGTGCGATGAAATCTCGACACCCGTTTCAAGAGCCATCCACGAAACGACAATAATAACAAATAACGATGCTAATGCTCCAAGCCAATAAAAAGCTTTTCTGTTTTTCTTCATTCTCACCTCAACTTTTCTTCTGAACTGACCATGAAGCAGATTGCAATGCTAAATCCTGAAGGGTTTTCCTCATTGATATTGGCTCTTTGACCTTTTGTGTGGTTACCCAGACATGTCAGGTTTTAGATGGTGATTTTTGGATAAAATCATGTCTGAAGCATGCTTGTTTTCCATCTCAAAAGGGT
>DAOUWT010000409.1 GCA_030666985.1 Chloroflexota bacterium | reverse complement strand
GTAATTATTCACCCCCTTCCCGCAAACATCCTCTGTTATGTCATTCTGAGGGCGGTTTTTGCCCGAAGAATCTCCGCGTTCGGAGTGGGAGACTCTTCGTTCACAAAATACGTTCTCTCAGAGTGACATATCTTGCGTTTTTTACCAGAGGAGGGTGAACGGTTACATATGGTTACTATAAAAAGATTTGAAGACCTTAATAGCTGGAAAAAGGCTAGACATAGGAGAGTGTTTATATGAATACACAAATCACACTTACGCTATCACCCGATAGCTACCAAAGGGCCAAGCACCTGGCAAAATTAACAGAACGCAGTATCAACAAAGTGCTTTCAGACAGCGTAGAAAGTTTGCTTTCACCATTAGCAGATTCTCCTGAATTGCCAAAACCAATATCAGAACTATCCGATCAGGAAATCATGGCCCTAACAGAACTGCAATTACTTCCAGAAAAAAACCTCCATCTCAGCATTTTGCTGGACAAACAACAGGCTGGTAAAATTGATGCTCAAGAGCAAATAGAATTATTCGCGTTAATGCAAGTCTATCAAGAAGGATTATTGCGAAAAGCGCGTTCATTAAACGAATCAGTAAAACGAGGCCTACGGGAACCATTGACGCCATGAGTCAATACATTCCCCAAGCAGTCCAAGAACATATTCGCTCCCAGGCTAAAAACCAATGTGGGTACTGCAAAAGTGCGCAGAAATACGTTCTTGGTCAGTTGGAGATAGATCACATCATCCCAACCGCCAAAGGTGGAAGCGATGACAAAGAGAATCTATGGCTAGCTTGCCGAATGTGCAATAACTTCAAGGGAACCCCAACTCATGCCATTGACCCGGTTAGTGGGCAACAGGTTCGCCTCTTCAGCCCACGCCATCAATCATGGAAACGACATTTTTTGTGGGACGCAGAAGGAACACGAATTATAGGACGTACTGCTTGTGGTCGGGTGACCATCATTGCCTTGCAACTCAACCACCCTATAGCCGTGATGGTGCGACAACAATGGGTGACAGCCGGTTGGCATCCACCAACAGATTAATTATAAGCAAGACCTCCTCTTTACTATGTTTAACTTCCAATTTCATTCACTTTCATTTTGGCTAGGATTTTTAGCTGCGAGTCTGTTCTGGTGGCTGGCGGCCAAGCTTCGTCCATACGTTAAAAAAATACGGCAAGGTCTCAAAGATAAGGCTCAAGTCGTTCAAGAGAAACGATCTCTCAGCGCCGAACAGGTTCAGCGCCAAAACACTCTTGAGCTTGTTCAAAAGCAGCATTTGGCCGCTACCCTTTTTTCACTTGACGAGATACTCATCCCTCCCCGCCTGCTGGCCCCTCCCCCCATGGTCAGGCCCGGAGAAAACTTGCCCTCCCCGGACATCGTCCGTCAAGCTCTGCCCTACATGCCAGACTGGCCCGCCCTGGCCCTCGAGTACCAGGCTCCCACCCTCACGCTCGGAGAAGCCCTCCAGGGAGGCGCAAACCTGGCCCTCATCGGCCCTCCCGGAAGCGGCAAAACGGTTACATTAGCTCACACAGCCTCACAAATCGCCCGCCAGGAAACCGACAACGAAGACCTGAACCAGCTCGTCCCCCTCTACCTATCCGCTGCCAATCTACTTCCCCACCTTCCCGCCGAAGATCCCGTCGCCGCCTTGGTCAGCACGCTCCAGGCCAATCCCACCCCCCGCGCGATCCGGCAATTGCCTGAGTTGATCCAAACCATCCTCGAAAACGACCTGGCTTTGCTGCTGGTGGATGGCCTGGACGAGCTGCCTCCCAAAGACGTGCAGAGTGTTACCCAGTATCTAGGCAAACTCATGGGGATGTACCCCAGCGTGCGCGTCGTTGTGGCGGCGTCTGACCAATATTTTGACGGTCTTCTGGGCCTGGGGCTGGCTCCACTGGCGG
>DAOUWT010000424.1 GCA_030666985.1 Chloroflexota bacterium | reverse complement strand
CGGTGGGCCTGTACGCCATGTTCATCGGCTTGCTCGTCCCCCACGTGCGCCAATCTCTAAAAATTGGTGCGGTTGCCCTCTTGAGCATGTTCCTCAATGCCGGTTTCCAGACCTTTTTGGATGCCGGTTGGGCCATTGTCCTGGCTACGATATTAGGGGCCTTATTTGGTTCGCTCATCATCAAGGGGGAAGCATGAATATCATTCTCATCATTCTCGGCATGACGGCTGCCACCTATCTCCCCCGCATGTTGCCGGCCTTGTTCATGGGACGCTTCCAGTTTCCGGCTTGGTTTCATCGTTGGCTGAAGAACATCCCCTACGCCGCGCTGGGGGCCTTGATTTTCCCTGGAATATTGCTGGTGGATGAAGACCAACCCCTGGTGGGCGTGGTGGGTGGCCTGGCAGCTGCTGTGTTGGCTTACTTGAAAGTGCATATAATTTTCATCATGTTTGGGGCTATTGGGGTCGTGCTTGTGTCACAGAATCTATGAGCGCAGAATTTGTAAACGGGAAGACGTGAAACGTGATGCATGATTCCCCCTTGCCCCCCTGTCTTCCTGCCCCCTGCCCTCCTGCTCCCTGCCCCCCTGCTCCCCTACTCCCATGTCCCCCATCCCTCATATTCTCCCGCTGACCGTAAAATCCGAAAAACACTCATGGCTTGGTCAATCCGCTGACTTAAGGCCGCGTGAGTGAGCGGAGTCTGGGTCTGGTACGAGGAATATATAAACATATTTCCACCGGCCTGAATAACACATTGCTGCATCCCTGCAAATTGGCGCAGAAGATTGGCATCCAGAAAACGGCGCGCGCTGTCTGGGTCGGACGAACTGACCATATACTGTTTGTGAAACTCAGGAACCCCAGAGAACTCTATCGGCGTCTCTATCTTCGAGATCACCCACGTCAAGGCCTTGTTCACTAACTTTCCCGCTGCGCTGTCCATATCAATGCGGGGAAAAATCCTGAATTTGGGTAAACTTAAATCGGGGGATAGAACAGCCAGCACTTGTTTTTCTGAGTCGCTGTCTTCCAGGTCAAAGAGATAAATCTCGCCATCGGGTATAGTTTTGCGGAAGACATCGCTCAAGGTAGTTCGAGAGCTGGATTTATCCCAACTATAAAATTCGTTAATCCTATCAGCGAGGCTGGCGCTATTTTCTACAGGAGTGAAACCCAAAGATTGAACGATCTGACGGCGCTGCTCTGCTCTCTTTTTGCCGTACTGAACCGCGAAATAAACCAGCAGGCCGAAAATAAAAATTATGCCTAATACAATTAGAAAATTAGTGTTCATAGAATATCCTTTAGACCATCGTGTTGCGTGTTGCGTGTTGCGTGGAAAATTACCCTACAAAATAGCTATTTTCAGCCACTCATGAGGTTGCCGCGTCACCTGGGCGCAAAAACGCCGCCCAACTTCCTCGCAACGACATCTTTTTTAGGAGGTTTTTTCCAAATGCGTTTGCTCTAGCTCCCCTTATCTTACCATTGAAAACAGATTTTCAGGCATTATAATCTAAATGCAGCAAATCCGACTCGCAGTGACATAAAATGGAGGATTGCGTCACTTACATCTAAGTACTATTTCCAGGGAGGGTGTGGGGGATAAAAGCTTGGACGCGCCTCCCCGCTTTAGCGTCTGCACCCCCCAGGCGTGAAACCTCGCCCCGG
>DAOUWT010000229.1 GCA_030666985.1 Chloroflexota bacterium | reverse complement strand
CGCTAAGTTTAGCGTAAATCTCATCAGCCGCGTCTAAGCCATCCAGTTTAGTGACCTGGTAGGCGCGTAACTTCCACTTGCTTATCAATGAGAAACGGCGAGGTTCGAGGATGAAAGCCACTGCACACGGTCCCGTTTCCACCGGGGAGGATGGCAAAAAGCCGTATAAAAGTTCTCGGATGCGTCCTATCCAATTCTGGGAGGCTGGGGCCGGCTGGGGAAGCCTCTCTGCGGCGGCCAACCCTGTGGCGACCATGTGCTCGCAAAAATGGCCCTGCTCGGCATAAGGGCAAGTGCATAAGGCCTCCAACTGCCCCTCGTTCTCCCATAAGTTGACCCAATAAAGCCTGTTTCCCAAAACGCGGGCGCGGATGTGGGCGGGCTTGACATCTTCCAAACGCACCCGTCCCTGGCGGAGATATTTCACCCCGCTTTGATAGATCATAGGGCCGGCTTGTTTCCTAAGGTGATGGGGAGTGAGGTAGTTTGTTAAGGGCATAAGAGAGGAGTGATGCGTGAAACGTGAGGAGTGTTGCGTGATGCGTGTTGTGTGATGCGTGTTGCGTGTTGCGTGTCGCGTGGAAAAATCAGGTAAGAAATTAACACATTTATTATACGAGAGAATTCGTTTTGGGGCAATGAATGTCGAGGGCTCTTTTTAGGGCAATTGCATTCAAAAGAAAAATGCTGATGAATTGTGATTATTCAGGCCCTGTGGATTTTTGGAGGAGGGTGCCATGCGGGGGCGTGAGAGCAACCCCAAGGCTTGCCCTCCCCAGCCTCGGCGGTTAACAGCATCCTGACGGAATACGATCTCAAAAGCATTGAAAGCATGGGGGAACTCTGCCTGGGGGATTTGACGCTGGTTGTGGGCCTGCCAGAAACAGACCCCCTTCCCAAAACAGCCAACATCACTTATATTGGGTCAATCTTGTGGCAAAAGCGTGGGGCTAGGTTACCTCTCTGGGCGGAGGACCTCAGTGAAGACGTGAAGACGTGAAACGTTAAAACGTGACTCACTCCTCACTCCTCACGTTTCACGCACAAGATTTTACCGATTTTGAAAATACTAATAAAGAGGAGTTATATGAGTTCGAAAGATAAAACCATCTATTTCACCAGAGGCGTTCCGCCAGCAGAAGCATTCCCCATCCAGCAACTTCAGAAGTGCGCCACGGAGGTTTTAGAACAACATAGTTCGACCGTGCTTCAATATCATCCCGCCATAGGATACCTCCCTCTCAGGGAATGGTTGGGGCAAAAACACGGCGCTAACCCAGAACAAGTGATGACGGGCAACGGTTCTTTGGAATTGCAAGTTTTTTTGACCGAAATCCTCACCTCTCCCGGAGATGTGATATTCGTAGAAAAGCCATCCTATGATCGCGCCATCACTGCCTTTCGCAAGAAAGGATTAGCGGTTTTCAGCATCCCCCTTGAAAACGATGGCTTCGACGTGGACGCTCTGGAAGATATGGTGAAGGAACATAAACCCAAATTTTTCTACATTATCCCTGATTTCCAAAACCCCAGCGGGATTACTACCTCACAAGCCAAACGAGAGAAATTGATTGAATTGGCCGAGAAATACGATTTCTGGATTCTGGAAGACAATCCCTATCACTACTTGAGATACAGGGGCAAAGAAATTCCCTTTATATTTTCTACTCGAAGAGCAGGCCCAGAGAAAGTGTTTTTCTTCTCCTCATTTAGCAAACTTCTCAGCCCCGGAATGCGCGTTGGATACCTGATAGGCCCTCAGGCTATGGTAGAAAAAGTAGCTAAGATAGCTGAGGACTCTTATATTACCCCCAATATGCTCAGTCAAGGTATTGTATTTGATTATTGCCAACGCGGATGGTTGGAGGCTAACATCGCCCGTTTGAAGGAATTATATCGTCCCAGACTTGATGCTCTTGTCTCTGCCTTAGAGACTCATCTTCCTCAGGCACGCTGGAGTAAACCTGATGGCGGATTCTTTTTGGGTTTGTATTTGCCAGACGCGGTAGACATTGATCTTTTCAGAAAAAAAGCAAAGGAAATTGGCGTTATCCTAAGCAACGGGGGCGGATTCTTCGCAGAAGGCACAAGTGACGCTTTCTTGCGTTTGCCGTTCTGTGCCCTTTCGAGTGAGGAAATACGAGAAGGGGTGAGGCGTTTAGGGTCAATCATTGAATAATGGTAACTATTTTGTCAAGCTACTCAGCATCAAGACATTTGCATTTAAGCGAAAAATCTAATCAAGTGATGATTTTTATCAAAGAGACAATCAAACATTTCTGATAAAATAGCATCACCAGAGTGGCAAAGCATATACCTTTCCTCCGTGTCAACCTTGGTATATTATTTGCCACTCTATTCTTTTTCAAACACATCATCGCGAATCGTCTCCTAATGGGACGCATCACGCTTCACGTATCACGTTTTCACGTATCCCGTCTTCACATTTCACGTTCACCAATCCAGCCAATGGAGGCTCACTATGAAACCATCTCAAGTACACAGCACGCTTAGCAAGTACATGCTTGCCACCGGCGAGGATATAGTCGTTGACCTGGAACGCTCGCATGGTTCATACATCTTCGACGCCCTAGAAGAACGCGAATACATCGACTTCTTCACCTACTTCGCCAGCATCCCTATAGCCCACAACCACCCCAAAATGCACGGCTCAGACTTTTTAGAAGAACTCCTGGCGGCTTCGTTGAGCAAACCTTCTAGTTCTGACTTTTACACCGCTCCTATGGCCGAATTTGTGGATACCTTTGGGCGCATAGCCGCGCCAGAATCCATGCCGCACCTATTCTTCGTGAGCGGCGGCGCACTTGCAGTTGAAAACGCCCTCAAAACCGCCTTCGACTGGAAAATACGCAAGAACATTGCCAAAATACAAAAAACGCCCGCTATGGCCCAGCAATACGCCCTAGAGGGGTTGGGAACCAAAGTCATCCACTTCCAAGAAGCCTTCCACGGTCGGAGCGGATACACCATGTCTCTGACCAACACCGCTGACCCCCGCAAATATTCCTATTTCCCCAAATTCGACTGGCCGCGCATTATTAACCCTAAACTGCGCTTCCCCATCACGGATGAGGTGCTAAAAGAGGTCATCCAAACCGAAGCTATAGCAATCGCTCAAATTGAAGCCGCCCTCAAGAGATACCCCGGCGATATAGCAGCTCTGATCATCGAACCTATCCAAGGCGAGGGAGGCGACCATCACTTCCGGCCCGAATTCTTCCAGGCCCTGCGTGCGCTGGCCGACGAACACGAATTCCTATTCATCGTTGACGAAGTCCAATCTGGGATGGGCATCACCGGCAAATGGTGGGCCGTAGAACACATGGGCGTCATGCCAGACATCATTGCTTTTGGCAAAAAATCTCAAGTTTGCGGCATCATAGCCAGCCCGCGCATAGACGAAGTAGAAAACCACGTTTTCCAAGAATCTAGCCGTAACACTTCAACTTGGGGTGGCAGCCTGGCGGATATGGTACGCGCCACCCGCTACCTCGAAATCATCGCAGAAGATAACCTCATAGAACACGCCGCCAAAATGGGAAAAATTCTCAAAAGCAGCCTCCAAGACATCGCCGAAAGCTCCAATGGCATAATGGATAACGTCCGCGGGCGTGGGATGATGATAGCCTTCGACCTCCCCAGCCAAGAAAAACGTGACGAGATGAAAAGCGCCATGAAGAAAAACGGCCTTTACGCCCTACCCTGCGGCGAACGCTCCATCCGCTTCAGGGGCATGTTAGACACCCCCGCAGAAGTTGTTGGTAAAGCGCTAGAAATCGTTGAAAAAAGCATCTAAGAACCCTTAACACCAAAACCCTAAAGGTCTTAAGTGCTTAGACCTTTAGGGTTTTTCGGGGGCTAATTTTTGGGGGATAAATGAAGCCGAATCCGTTGTGGGAAGATGAACACGCCAGAAGGGTTGTCCACACCGTGGAAGATAACAAACCCGGGGGGCGTCAATCCCAAAGGGGGAAGGCAATCAGCGGGTCAGCCTTATTCTACCTGAATGCTTTCTAATTTAGCTTTGTCGGTGATTGCTGCTTCCCATTCCCAGCAATCTTTCTCAACAGCATAGGAATAAGGATTAGCAATTTCCCCCTTTTCATAAGCTTTTTTGAAGTGGTCAAAATTTTTACTGTATTTGTCTTCAAAGGCAACAATTCTAATTTCCGCGGCTTCTAAGCGGAGGCGTACCAGGTCTTTCAGGGCCAGGAACAGTGCCAAATCAGGGCGGATTTCACCTGTTAATTCCTTGAGTACCTTATGGGTTGGTTTTGAAACGATTGTAGGAGCTAGAGTCATAAATTACCTCTTTTACTATTTTTCACTGCCTATATTGCTCATTGTATCACACACTGGTCCAATCACGTTTTTATCATGTTTCACTCCTCACGTTTCATTTTTCCCGCTGCGATATAAACATCCCCCCCAGCATTAGGCCACACCCCAGGATTCCCTGCCCGGAGAGGGATTCGCCCAGGAGCAGCCATCCCCCCAGGACGGCGAAGACGGCTTCCAGGCTGAGGATGATGGCGGCGTGGGAGGGGTTGGCGTCCCGTTGGGCCACAACCTGGAGGGTGTAGGCTATCCCCACGGAGATCACCCCCCCGTAGAATATGGGCCACGCTGCGGCTCGAACCATCCCCCAGGTCAGTGTTTCCACGGCTAATCCGGCCCCAAAACTCAAGAGAGCGGTGAGCGCAAATTGTAAAAACGACAAAAGGATGGG
>DAOUWT010000283.1 GCA_030666985.1 Chloroflexota bacterium | reverse complement strand
TTCGACGCCTGGGGCAGCTACATCCAAGAAGAAACCCTCTCTACCGAGCTAATCGCTGGCGACCCGCCCACAGAGGCCTTCGTGGAAACCCACTCCGTGGAGGGGATGGAGGTGGTGATTGGGGTGAGGCAGAACTAAAAAGCGTAACGCAGGGTCGCGGAGACGCAAGAGGCGCAGAGTTTTTTGTTTTGTTTGTACCCACGTTCTATTTAATCAACTACGAAAACTCCGAGATAACCAAAATCTCGGAGTTTTTTCATTAACCACATGTCATTGCGAACCCCCGTATTTTGGGGATGTGGCAATCTCCCTGAATGCACCGAGGTAATAGCAAACGCCCGCACGGGATAGCGAAGGTTTCGCCATGGCACGCCTACGGCGCAACCGAGCGGTGGCGTTCGGTGTGGAAGATGGTTCGTTCCTCACCACAGGCTCTTCACTATCCTTTGGGTAAATTCAGGTTGTATTTATCAAGTATCGATATGTTTTTCCAAAATGCTATTGCTTTGGGGCACACCCTGACCAATATTGCGGGTACAATATATTTGACCGACAACCACCCACCGCACCAACACCCACAAACACCAGGGAGAAAAGACCATGGCAAAAGACAAAGCATATCGAAAAGCAGAACAGAAAATCGAAAGAGCGCGGCGATTGGGGGCGACGGAGCTTGATCTTTTTGATATGGGACTCACCGAACTACCAGAGTCCATCGGCCAACTCACACAGTTGCAATTGCTGCATCTCAGTGGCAATCAACTGACAGCGATACCAGAGATTATCAGCCGACTCACAAATTTGCAGTCGCTAGATATCTCCGACAACAACCTAACGGCGTTACCAGAGTCCATAGGCCAAATCACAGGGTTGCAATCACTGGATATCTCTGGCAACCAACTGACTGCACTACCGGCATCCATCGTCCGACTCACGGGATTGCAGTCACTGGACATCTCCCGCAACCGACTGCCAGATTTGCCAGATATTATTGTCCACTTTGAGCTTTTGAAAACAATCACTTTAGACGCCCCCACAACCCCTGAGCTAGCCGTAGCCTACGAGCAGGGGTTTGAGGCTGTCATGGCCTACCTACGTGCCAAAGACGAGAGTGGCGAAATTGTACTTAACGAGGCCAAGTTGATTTTGGTCGGCGAAGGAGGGGTGGGCAAAAGCAGCTTATTGGCTGCCCTGCGAGGCGATGAGTGGGTCGAAAATCGGGAAACCACCCACGGCGTAGAAGTGGATATCCAGTCACTGGTGGTCGCAGACCCCGACAACGGCACCGAGATCACGCTCAACGGCTGGGATTTCGGCGGCCAGAATATCTACCGTCACACCCACCAACTCTTCTTCACCGCTCCAGCGGTCTATCTGGCGGTCTGGGAGCCGCGCCGCGGGCCAGAGCAATGCCGGGTGGAAGAATGGATCAAGATGGTCAAGCACCGAGCATATAATGAGGAGCGTCCCGAAGAGCGTCCGCGTATTCTGGTGGTCGCCACCCACGGCGGCCCCGATGAACGATTAGACCATATTGACGAGCAGGCCCTGCGCGACGAATTCGGCGACCTGATCTGCGGGTTCCACCACGTCGACAGCAAGCCCGATGACGACGGAGTCTGCTACCAACTTGACCAGCTTATCGAGGCCATCGGGCGCGAAGCTGCCGCTATCCCCAGCGTGGGGCGCAGCGTGCCGCTCAGTTGGAAAAAGGTCTTGACAGCCATCCGCAAACGAAGCGAAAAAGACCCCTATATCCCCTACTCACGTTTTGAAGCCTTGTGCGAGCGTCAGGAAGTTTCTAATGATCTGGCTGCCACCTACGCCGTGATACTCAACGAGTTGGGGTATCTGATCTATTATCGCGGCGACGAGACCCTTAAAGATACGGTCATTCTAAAGCCGGAATATCTCAGCAAAGCAGTCAGTTTCGTACTCGAAGACAAGCCCACCAAAGATAATTACGGGTTGATTGAACACGCCCGATTGGGCAATATCTGGCATAACCCGGCTAAACCAGAACATGAACGTTACCCGCAAGAATTGCACAAAGTTTTCCTGCGCCTGATGAATCGTTTTGACCTCTCCTACCAAGTGTCCATGACCGCCATGGATGCACCCGCGACAAGTCTTATAGCCCAGTTGGTTCCTGGTCTGCGCCCAGAAGGTTGGGAAAATGATTGGGTTCTTGAACAGGGAGATGTTGAACGCACCCAGGTTTGCAGAATTCTGGACGCTGAAACTGGCCGCACGGTCGAAAGCGAGGGATTGATGTACCGCCTGATAGTGCGCCTGCACCGCTACTCCCTGGGGAGCGAGAATTATTTCGATAGCCGTCACTGGAAAACCGGCATGATCCTGGATGACGGCTACAACGGACGGGCCTTCATTGAAGAGATCGGCGGTGATGTCTTCGTCACGGTGCGGGCGGCCTACCCCGAGCGTTTTCTTCACCAACTTTGCGCCGAAGTCCAATGGCTGGTGGAGCATTTCTGGAAAGGGCTTGATGCCCGGCTCTTCGTCCCTTGCGAGACGGAAGGCTGCAAGGGCTTGCTAGAACTCGACGAGATCATGGCCTTCAAAGCCGAAGAGATGCTCAAAATCCGCTGCGCGGTCTGCAAGCAATTCCATGCGATCGACTCCCTGATGTCGACCATGCAGCCCAAGCCGGAATGGAGTGATGCAGTTGCCCAACTCCGCAGTGATCATAAACATATTCTCCGGGCCGCAGATATTGGTTTTAATCAACTCGGTACCCAGTTGCGGGTACTCATGAGCCAAGCTGACGAACGATATGAGAATCTGTTAATGTGGCTCTCTGATCCGGCTAAAGAGGGACCGAGATTATTTAGTTTTGTCCCTGCCAACCGCTCCAAGTTTGACCCCCGTTCTTGGACGCGGGAGCGATTCAACTTGATTTTATGGTGTGAACACTCACGACATCCGGTTCCTTTTTTTAACAAACCTGGCAGCAAAAAAGGCATCATTGAAGTCGAACTCACCCGCGAATGGTTCAAGACTGCTGCGCCCTTCCTGAAAGTCTTGACCGGAACCTTGAGCCTAATCTTGCCGGTGGCGTCAGCAGGGTTTAAGCTGGCAATTAACAAAGCTGTCTATGACGCCATGGCAGACCAACTCGATTTTTGCCAAGAAATCGTTGACGCCTCCCTGAGCGGGACTGAGAAAGTCGTCGATTGGCTCGACAGCGAGGATGAAGCTGAGTTCGAGAGGGGCAAATTGATCCGTGCCCAGGGCAGCGTTCTGCGGGAATTACACTCCTTGTTGAAAAAGGAAGACCCTAGCTTTGGCGGCCTCGTGCGCGTCCAGAACAAACGCCGCGAATTCCTGTGGGTGCATGAGCGCTTTGTGGGGGAGTATTAGGCGACCGCAGACCTCCGAGGTCTCTGAGACCTCGGAGGTCTGCGGTTCGGTCTATTCTTGGGAATTACTGCGGTATAATGAATCTGTGTAAAGGTGATGAAAGAAAAAGTATCCGCGTAATATGTTTTGCACTACCGCTTCAAAATGAACTAGCAGGCTGTCGGAGAAGTCAAAATGGGACGCTGACGGCCAAGACCTACACTTGGCTAAGCAGATAAATGCTGATTTAAACCTGCTTAAACGGTTAAAAATCTGCCTTAATCAGGAAAATCTGCGTCCAAAATTCTTTT
>DAOUWT010000076.1 GCA_030666985.1 Chloroflexota bacterium | reverse complement strand
GCTTTCCTGATTCCCTGTTCTCCTGCTACCTGCTTTCCTGATTCCCTGTTCTCCTGATACCTGATTCCCTGCTTTCCTGCTTCCCTAGTCCCTAGTCCCTAGTTTCCTGATTCCCAAGTTGTTCCTGAATAGCCCCTTTCAGCCCAGGGAGCAAATCGGCCTCCACGGCTTGTTTGGCGACCCGGATGGAGTTGACCAAGGCCATCGTGTCTGAGCGTCCGTGCCCCACGAAGACCAGGCCATCAATCCCCAGCAGCGGAGCAGCCCCCAGCTCGCGCGGGTCCAGGAGGCGTTTGACGTTTTTGAAAGCGGGCAGGGCCAGAGCGGCTCCAATTTTGGTGCGCAGGGTGCCTGTTAATTCGTCTTTCAAAATATCAAGCAGTAATTTGGACACAGATTCACTGGTTTTTATCAGTACATTTCCTGTGAAACCATCTGTAACAGCCACATCTATTTCGCCGTTGAAAAGTTCTTTGGGTTCTGCGTTGCCGAAAAAGTTGAGAGAACTTTCTTCGAAGAGGGCATAGGTATCTTTGATAAGTTGGTTGCCCTTGCCCTTTTCTTCGCCGTTGGATAGCAATCCCACGCGCGGGTTCTCGATTCCCAACACCCGCTCGGCATAAATAGACCCCATCAAGCCAAATTGATATAGGTAAAGGGGCTTGCAATCCGCGTTAGCGCCAATATCCAGGGCGATAGCATGTCCCGTTCTGGTGGGGAGGATGGCGGCCAAGCCCGGACGCTTCACCCTCCGGATGCGTCCCAGCCGGAAGAGGGCGTTGACCATCGCTCCCCCCGTGTTGCCAGCCGTGACAAAGGCGTCCCCCTCCCCCGATTTGACCAAATCCATCCCCACTGCCATAGAGTTATCGGATTTGCGGCGTGCGCTGCGGGCCGGCTTGTCGCCCATTTCTAATACTTCGGGGGCGTGGATGAGGTGTGCCTTGGAGCTTGATCCCTGCTCCGCCATGAGCGGCTTGAGCACCCCCTCCTGGCCTACGAGTAGAATATCTACATTAAAACGCTCGCTGGACTCAAAGGCGGCTCGGACTTCGGGGTGGGGATAAGTGTCGCTCCCCATTGCGTCTAGGACAATGTGCATGATTCACTCCTTGTTTAGCAGAATACTTGACAATCGTTTCTAGGATATTATAATACCACTGCTCGAGTGAGCTTCGTAGGGCATCCCTCGCGAACGGAAAAAAGTTAATAATTTGCGCTGGTGCTGGAACTGGCAGACAGGTATGGTTGAGGGCCATATGTCCGATTGGACGTGCGGGTTCGATTCCCGCTCAGCGCACTAGAATTGAGAGAAACCGCCGTGGGGCGGTTTTTTGGTTTAATGAAACACACAGGGTAAGATGTTGAGGAACATGCCCGATTGGGCGTGCGGGTTCGATTCCCGCTCAGCGCACTACAAAGGCCGCCGTGAGGCGGTTTTTTGGTTTAATGAAACACACAGATAAGATGTTGAGGAACATGCCCGATTGGACGTGCGGGTTCGTTTCCCGCTCAGCGCACTCCAAAGGCCGCTGTGAGGCGGTTTTTTGGGTTTAAGAGGGAAAATGCAACATATTTCAAAAAATGTTTGCTATAATAAGAGTTATTGAACCGCAATGGCATGCGGTCAACAATATTTCTCTCTCCCTATACTTGTAGTACTTATGGTATTTGTGGTCTCTAATCGCCTTCTGAGTTCTTTTGTAGTGATTCAATTTGACTTAATATAATAAATGAGTTATATTTATGGTTATTGTAATAGACGATAAAAAATATTGGAAGTTTGTGTCTTCCCCCTTGGGAAATCCCTCCCCAAAAGAATATATTGACTCTAATTTTTCAGGGAATGATCGTGCTAATTTAATCCATAAACTTCATACTCTAGAAAAGATCCCATCTCCAACAAATTTCCCTAACACAAAAAGTTTTCGACATAAAGGAATTCTTTTAATTCAGTTTACATATTCGAAATATCGTTTATACCTTCACAGTGATACAACCAATAAACCACAAAAGCTTGTGTTGTGTTATGTATGTAAAAAGACAACCAGAGAAGCAAAACGGAAGGACAAAGATAAAGCAGCTAGCAACATTCAGAATTATATGAATAGATATGAAAAGAGATGAGATGATGGATGAACTAAAAACAATTGAAGAAGTCTTTGTTGAGGATTTAAAGGATCCTGAATTTTTAAAAGCACTACGTCGAACGAAACCACATAATGATCTGGTTTCTCAAGTAATAAATCGGCGTTCAGAGTTGGGATGGACACAAAGAGAACTTGCTAAGAGGGCTGGTACTTATCAGAGCCGTATATCTAAAATCGAAACAGGAGAGCATGATTTTAGATTGAGTACTATAGTAAAGATTGCAGAAGCTTTAAATACAGAGGTTCTCATTCATCTCATTCCATTGGAAGCTATACCAAAAACATCAGAAACATCGTTTGAAGACGAAGATTGGAGAAAGCTTTTTGGGTTACATGATATTTCACCAATTGGAGCGAATGATGCTGTTGGTGATTTGGA
This sequence comes from Chloroflexota bacterium, assembly GCA_030666985.1. Taxonomy (GTDB): domain Bacteria; phylum Chloroflexota; class Anaerolineae; order Anaerolineales; family UBA11858; genus B10-G9. The sequence continues at coordinate 7,543 of DAOUWT010000076.1, read as the reverse complement.
AATAGCTCAATACGAACCAATTTACGATGATTCATTTGGTATAAGCAACTTAACAGAGGAGACCGTACAAGTATGAAAGTAAAAGAGCTAAACTCTACATTGCTTAAAATTATGGAATTTGGGCAAATTCCATTCTGGAAAATGTTTTTTGACGCGCCTAGGACTCTCCAAGAACCATTTAACTTTCAAAAAATTGATGTAGGACAAAAACAACAAAAAGCAATACTGCTTTTTGAATTAGGAACATATCAAGTTGCTTCGGATATGGTTATTATTGAAAGTATTGAAATAGATGAAAGGAAGATTGTAGTCAAGGTTAACGCCGAATCGTCATGTGCGGAAATGATTATGGATGAACTGTGTGAATATATGCAACAGTTTTCTGGGGCACAGAATGAGATAGATTTTAAGCCAGTTATTCAATCAAATGAATCCATAATAATCGCACATATGGATATGTATGCTAAAGAATTGATCCATCCAAGCCTTTTGAATTTGATAGATAATGAAATTGTCGAAAATGCTAGCACAATATATGGGAAGGCTATATCAAATCACTACAAAATGCTTTTTCGTTTAGACTATATATCCACAGATGAGATTCTGAAAGAGTATCGCATTGACATAACTCCCAAGCTGTTTTCCATTGAACCCAGAGATGGTACTCCACTGGATAAGAAAATCTATGTCTCCCGAGCACCTGTGGATACAAAAACACACATAATGCTATTGGAAGAAATTGAATCTATGTTCTCTTGAAAGACTTTGATAAATTCTTCTTGTAGATCCTTTAATAGCTTCTCTTTAAGTAGCAAGCCATATATCCAAGAGCACTAAAAAAAGCCGTCGAGAGGCGGCTTTTGGGTTTAAGAGGGAAAATGCAATACATTTCAAAAAATATTTGCTATAATAAGGGAAACTGAATCGCAATAAAGAATTGTCTACCTCGTTAAAACTTGTCGCATATTACACTAAGCTCTAAAAAGGAGGTGATATTTATGCTCAGAGTATGGGACGAAGACGGATGGTGTTGGAAATCTCTATAGCAACATTATCAGCAACGTATAGCCTTTGCCTGACTCTCTTGTTGAAATTGCACATTGAATGAGAATGACTGCATCGCAGTCACCCTTGATTTTTTATCAAATAAAAGTTGTCATTCACGAATTTTATTTATTTCCAGGATATGTGTTCAAGGTGCAGGAGAATCAAACCTTTAGTGAAGAAACAAAAAGCTGCCTTTGGGCAGCTTTTTGCTGTTAGGGGAGGGTGCTTTCGAATAGTAACCATTCACTCCCCGTTGGAGATTGGCGGGAGCGCAAGCGGCTGGGGAGGGCAAAACCTCGCCACCCCCCCTGTCCCCCCCCCATGGTTTTTCCCCGCTCATGCGTGGCGGAACGCCTGGGGGTTGCTCACCCCTCCCCCGTCCCCTCCCCCAAAAATCCACGGGGTCTGAATAATCACTTTGAATAGGCTCTACCAGTTCTGGAAATGGAGTCTTAAATCGCTTAGAGTTGTGCTTTGAGATTCGTAATTTGGGGGAATCCTTTTAAAAGTATGTGGATATTCTCCTCCAAAGTAAAGTTCCCCGGGAACGCTTATAAATCCTAGATACCCAATTTCTTTTGCTATCCGTTGAACTTGATCATCGTAATTGCCCCAGGGGAGAGTAAGAGAAACTGGACATCTCTTAGTATTATCACAGATGTGATTATAAGACTTCTCAAGCTCGAACTGTATTTCATCCTCATTCAATTTTGTCAGATCAAAGTGGTTTACAGTATGGCTGGCTATCTCAATTCCTTTCTCTTGTATAGAATTGAAGTATTCCCACGCTTCGGGATTATGCGGCTCTCTAGTTATTATACCTATAGTAAGAACCATATTGTGATCTATGAAAACCTGTATCATCTCTTTAAATACAGGGAGCAATGCACTGGGCTTCGGATCATCCAACGATACCAAGAGTGTCTCATCAGGAGGGCATTTACCTTGAAAAAAGTAGTCCTCATACAAACTCTCATAAGTTATTGTTGTTAAATCATTTTCTTCAATGACTTTTGCCAATTCCTCCATACGCGCAGCACCATAATCAGAGTGGAGCATCAGGCTCATAGGAGTAGTACATCTTCCTGGAGTAGGAATTATCGTTGCGGTCGCGGTCGATGTTTCAGTAGGTCTTAACGTTGCGGTATAGGTTATTGTGGGCGTTAAAGTATCCCTTAATTTTTCTGGAGTATCAGTAGATGTTAATATAACGTCATCTTTACTTTGATCCATTTGACTTGGAATACTTGGCGAACAACTGCTGCTTACAAGAATAAAGATCAATGAAAAAAACAAAACTACAGGCGACGTATGCTTAATTACAGCTTGATACTTTTCCTTCGATTGCATTACATTCTTCCTTTCTAACTTCAGCTAATAATTGTGTCTTCTTGAAAAAACGGTGAGACTTCCGAAGTTTTTATGGCAAAGCCTCGCTTTTCAGCCTGCTTTTGCAAACTTTGGAAGTCTTGCCCACATCATAAACTGAAAAACCAATTCCGCCAATGTATGTCAATAGAGCGGATTGCTGAATACGCAACATGGATTTTTAAGTAGTCGAGCATAGATTTTACATTTAGTCTACATTTCGCACTTATAGAAATCTGGCTCTTTGACCTTTTGTGTGGTTACCCAGACCTGTCAGGTTTTAGATGGTGATTTTTGGATAAAATCATGTCTGAAGCATGCTTGTTTTCCATCTCAAAAGGGTCTTTGGAAACCTGACAGGTCTTGTGCCGTATCCCCTACCACACCATCCATCAAAGAGCCGGTTTTTCTTTGAAACTTTTGGTTCTAACCCCACCGAGGAAATCGCCTGGTTTATGATATGATAGGGGGGCATTTCGACTGAAATAAAACACACACATAATATTGAGTAGAAGCCCATGGTTCTACCTGATATATTTTCGCGAGGGAATCTATGACAACCTACGATCTCACCGATAAACAAAAACAATTAATAAAATTATTAGTAAAGAATATAAAGGCAAAGAGAATCTCAGAGTCGATCATTCCAGAAATCAACTCCGAAGGTTGCTCCATCGAAGGCATTGATGTGAAGTTTGAGCGCAACTTCATCTGGGATATGGACGCCTTATGCGATGCCGAATTGATGGAATGTACGTACAGCAGATACAGCAGTCAGGGTAATCGCATTTACAACATTACCCGGGCCGGATACCAGGCTGTGGCAAATAACTTTATCTTTGTCATTCCCGAAGAGCTGGAACGCGCTCAAGCTGACCTTGAAACGGTTCCCAGTGAAATAAATATTGAAAAAATCCAGGCCATGTGGTTTGCTGACCTTGCTGAAATTCCCCATATCCTGAACAATCCCCACTTGTTAGAAAAAACCGTTGAGGCCCTGACCGATCAATTGCTCGAGGTAATCGAACCGGAAATATCCGCCTATAAGTTAGGGACATACAAAAGAGCCATCCGGGACATGAAGCGACAAATCGTTGCCGATGAACCCTCTTTATCCTCATTACAACGCCACTTTAACACCTTGGCCTTCATGGAAGATACAGGGGGATCAATTTCCCTGGCCGCAAAGGCCTGGCCCTACGTCTACCCTCTCTTGGTCATAGCTAATAAGAAAATTCCTGAGGAATAGAGAGGTGATTATTCAGGCCCTCCAACCGCTTGCGCTCCCACCAATCTCCCACGCAGCGTGAATGGTTACATAGAGAGAGTGGTTGGACTCGTAGTGCGTAAGGGAAATTTCTACGCAACACGAAACACGAATTTTAGGATAAATTAGCAAGCCGTGTAGTGTACGGCCGAAGCCGTGTAGTGTACGGCCGAAGCCGTGTAGTGTACGGCCGATTAGCGGATCAATAAACCATGCCAGAAAAAGCCCCCCCCAAAACAAAACCTGACCGCGAGAATCCCAAAGAACCGGTCTGGACCTATCGGGGATACCGCATCCAGCCCGGAGAATTCAACACCGCCATGGTACACCTATACCGGGGCGAAATCACCCGTGCCAACGTCTGGCGCCAACGCCTAGACGCCACCACAAATTGGGCCGTCATCGCCACCGGAGCAGCCATTTCAGTCGCCTTTAGCCAAGCCAGTGGTCACCACAGCGTAATCCTCCTCAATATGCTCCTCATCACCCTTTTCTGGTTCATCGAAGCCCGCCGCTACCGTTACTACGAGCTATGGAGTTCCCGCATCCGCCTCATGGAGACCGACTTCTTCGCCGCCATGCTCGTTCCCCCCTTCCAACCCGCCTGGGATTGGGCCGAAACCCTGGCCGAAACCCTCCTGCGCCCCGACTATTCCATCACCGTGTGGGAAGCCCTGGGCCGGCGTTTCCGCCACAATTACCTCTGGATCTACATAATCCTTGCCATCTCTTGGATGACAAAACTCTGGCTTCACCCCGTCAAAGCCTCTTCCTGGAGATGCATCCTCAACCGCGCCGTACTGGGGGGATTACCTGGCCCGGTCGTTTTGGGCATCGTGGGGGGATTCTTGGGCCTCCTGCTGCTGGGTGGGCTGGGAACCATTCGTCTGCATGATGCTTCGGGGGAGGTTTTGCCCCATTTCACCGATACCTCCGATGGGGATAGCGAAGAACCCAGCCCTGGGGGTGGGGTTTTGCCATGGTTCCGGCCCAAAGGCCGCCGCCAGCAGTTGCTGACCTACATCGTTACCTCTCAGCCTCAAGCCATCTCCGACGCCATAATAGAGAATATGCACCGGGGGGTAACAGGGGTCAAGGCCACCGGAATGTACACCGGAGAAGACCGCTCTCTGCTAATGTGCGCCCTCACTGATACCGAGATCTCTAACCTAAAGTCTCTAGTTCACCAAATAGACTCAGAGGCCTTCGTCGTCGTCAGTCCAGTAAAAGCAGTGGTCGGCAAAAGTTTTGAACCATTTGAAGAAGAAAAATAGAGCGAGGACACCGTTATGTGAAAGCCCTCGACGAGCAGATTTGCAACTCGCAACTCGCAACTCCTATCTCGCCCAGTGGGGAAACAAGCTTAAAGAATTGCAACAGCTTGAAAATATTAAGATTCAAATACGCCTCAAACGCTTGCGGGATTAGTGTCATTGTGCTAAAATTATGACCTCTTATCCCCAGATGTACGGTTTGCTAAAACAGTGCCCCCTACCTGTGGGGGTATCCCAGGTAGAGGCATGTCAAATTGTAATCAAGTCAAAATTAATCTATAAAACAGCAGGAGCAGCCATGGCGAAAAATATACATATCACAAAATACACGACCCCTTCCCTTCCTGAAAATGCGCAAAAAGTTCAACTATCAGAGAATGCATATCAGGTATTCGAGCGGCGTTACTTGCGGCGGGGTGACAACGGAAAACCAGTTGAAACAGTCGAGGATACTTTTTGGCGTGTGGCTTATCACATTGCCAAGGAAGAGGAAAAATGGGGGGAAAATACCCTAGAAACAGCGACACGTTTCTACGATTTATTGGCCTCGATGCGCTTCCTCCCCAACTCGCCCACCTTCACGGGAGCGGGCACACCCCTGGGACAGTTGGCCGCCTGCTTTGTCCTCCCCCTCACGGACGACATGGGCCGCCGGGGAGACGGCATATTCCAAACCTTACGCAACGCCGCTCTCATCCAACAAACGGGCGGTGGAAATGGATTCTCCTTTTCGCAGCTCCGCCCCCAGGGAGACCTGATCAAAACCTCCGCCGGGCACGCCACCGGGCCGGTTGGATTCCTCCACGTCTACGATCAGGCCTTTGGGGAGATCGCGCAGGGTGGAAGCCGCAGGGGCGCGAATATGAGTGTCCTCCGCGTTGACCATCCCGATATAGAGGCTTTCATCACCTGCAAGACCAGCGAGAATGCCATCACCAATTTCAATATCTCTGTAGGCATTACAGACGCTTTCATGGAAGCTGTCGAAAATGATGAAATGTGGGATCTGCGTTTCCCAGACGTGAAAGACCCATCCTACCGTGATTTCCATGGAACGTTGGAAGAGGCCGAAGATGCTGGCATTCCCATTCAAGTATACGAGACCGTTCACGCTCGGGAATTATTTAACAAGATCGTGGAGCAAGCTCATCACAACGGGGAGCCTGGCGTCCTTTTCTTGGACACCGCAAATCGCGATAATCCCGTTCCACATCTATACACGTTGAAAGCGACGAATCCTTGCGGAGAGCAATTCCTGGGGCCCTATGAAAATTGCTGCTTAGGCTCTGTCAATTTAGCGCAGCATGCCACCGCTGAAGGGTGCGTAGATTGGGAGAAATTAGAAGATAGCGTAAAGCTAGCCACCCGCTTTTTGGATAACGTAGTAGACGCCAACGCCTACGTCCCGGCCATTCCCCAATTGGAAGCCTCTGCCCACCAGGCCCGGCGAATTGGCCTGGGAATCATGGGGCTGGGAGACCTCATGTACCAGGTGGGGGTGGGTTACGGCTCGGAGGCTGGGCAAGAGTTTGCCGCCCAGGTGATGGAATTCGTCCGCTACCACTCCATGCGCACCAGCGTGGGGATGGCGGAGGCCCGGGGCCCCTTCCCCGCCATCCGGGGCAGCGTCTACGATCCCCAAGCCCTGAAGTGGCAGGCCCCGTCTCCCCTCTCCCCCTACCGGCACGATTGGGGACGCCCTCCCCTGGACTGGGAAACCATCCCCCAGGGCATCGCCGCGCACGGCATCCGCAACGCCGCCCAAACCACCATCGCCCCCACCGGGACGACTGGCACCGTCTCCGGGTGCGAGGGTTATGGCTGTGAACCTGTCTTTGCCTTGGCCTACACGCGCCGCGTAGAAGATGATGGCGAAGACCTCCACCTGACGTACACCAGCCCTCTCTTCGAAGCGGCTTTGGACAAGGCCGGTTTAGAAGACGAGACGCGCCTCGAGATAGTGGAGCAGGTTTTGGAGCGGGGAACTTGCCAGGGGATCGAAAGCCTCCCGGAACATATCCGCGAGACCTTTGTGGTTGCTCAAGACATCACCGCCGAGGAACACGTCCGCACTCAGGCCGCCTTGCAGGCTTTTGTGGATAATAGTATCTCCAAGACAATTAATTTCCCCGCCGGTGCTCAACTTGGAGGGGTAGCCGAAGCCTATAAAATGGCCTGGGAGTTGGGTTGTAAAGGACTCACAGTTTATGTGACCGGCTCGCGCGAAAAGGTTGTCCTGGAAACCAACCTTAATAAAAAAGATGAAACAGAAGGAAAACAACTGCGTATTTGGAATGAGTCTAAGAAACCCCGTCCCCAGCGGTTGGTAGGCTATACATATAGCATTAGAACCCCACTAGGGAAAACTTTTGTGACCATCAACGAAAATGGACATGACCAACCTTTCGAGGTTTTTGTCAACACTTCTAAGGCTGGTTCCGACACGGCCGCCGTCTCTGAGGCTATTGGGCGTTCTTTATCTTATATTTTACGGCTTTCCTCGCCGGTTGCGCCCCGCGAAAGGATGCGGGAAATAGTCCGGCAGCTTATGGGGATTGGCGGGAGGCGGCCCCTGGGGGTTGGCTCG
>DAOUWT010000022.1 GCA_030666985.1 Chloroflexota bacterium | reverse complement strand
GGGGGCCGCGTCGGCGTGGGAGATGCGTCCGGCCCGGCGGTCGGTGACGTTGCCGTTCCTGTCCAGGGTGCAGAGGTTGCCACGGGCAGCCACGTCTCCCCTTGCTACGGGTACGCCCACCCCCGCAGCGGAGAGGGCCCCCCGCCCCACGGCGAATTCTAGCGGTTCATAGCCAAAAAGTGCCAAGTGGGCCGGCCCCGATCCCGGCGTGATCCCCCGTCTAATGGGGATGGTCTGGCCCAGACAGCCTTCCCCCGCTAGTTTATCCAGGTTGGGGGTGTGGGGGGCCTCCAGGGCGGTGGGCCCGCCGGGGGTGAAGGGTATTCCTCCAATGCCGTCAATGACAAGGAGAGCGATTTTGGTGTCATTTTTTTGAATTAGTGGGGTTAAGTAGTTGTATGGCATGGTTGCTCCTATAAAAAATCTCCCCGCTAGATGTGCTGCGAGGAGATTTGTGATTGGTGATTCAGGGTGAAATGCCTTAGCGGATGGCTTCTTCGGTCTCTTTGTCGAAAATGTGCATGTTGTCCATGTTGAAGGCGACTTTTATAGTATCACCCATTTGGGCTTTTGTGCGGGGGTCTACACGAGCTATGAAATCATGTTCGTCAGTCTTTAGGAAGATGAAAATTTCGTTTCCCATCAACTCGGTAACGTCAACCTCGGCTTCAACTTCTTGGGCAATAATGCCGGGAGGCGCGTAGCTGGGGTTGTGGATGTCTTCGGGGCGGAGGCCAAAGATGACGGGTTTGTCAACGTAAGTCTTGAGGGATGCGTGACGGTTTTCGGGGGCTTTGACGGAGAATGCCTCAGTATCAATGAGAAGGTCATCGCCGTCTTTACGAACGTGGGCGTTGAAGAAGTTCATGGCTGGAGAGCCGATGAAGCCGGCCACAAAGAGGTTGTTGGGGTTATCGTACAAGTTTTGAGGGGAGTCAACTTGTTGGAGAATACCAAAATTAAGGACGGCGATGCGGCTGGCCATGGTCATGGCTTCAACCTGGTCGTGGGTCACGTAAATGAAGGTGGTTTCTAGGCGTTTGTGAAGTTTGGTGATCTCGGAGCGGGTCTGGACGCGGAGTTTGGCATCCAAGTTTGAAAGCGGTTCATCGAGCAAGAATACTTTAGGCTCGCGGACAATGGCGCGTCCCAGGGCGACACGCTGTCTTTGCCCGCCCGATAATTGGCGTGGTTTTCTGTCTAGCAGAGTTTCAATGCCTAAAATGTCGGCGGCTTCATTTACGCGGCGATCAATCTCATCCTTGGCGTATTTGCGTAATTTGAGTCCAAAAGCCATGTTGTCGTATACGGTCATGTGGGGGTAGAGGGCATAGGATTGGAAGACCATGGCTATATCTCGGTCTTTGGGGGCCACATCGTTGACAACCATGTCATCAATTATGATGTCTCCATAAGAAATGGTCTCTAGGCCTGCCAAGCAACGCAGAGCGGTAGATTTTCCACATCCGGAAGGACCGACTAGGACGAGGAATTCTTTATCTTCGACTTCAAGATTAAGGTCGTTGACTGCTACGACCTCGTCAAAACGTTTGGTTACTTTATCATAAGTTACGCTAGCCATGAATTTTTACTCCTTATTTAGTTTGTTAATATAATTACACTTTTCATATTATACACGATTATACACGAAGAGGAAAAGTTTTTCAATAGAGCATGGTGATTTTGGGCGTATTTGCTTTCGGGAGTTTATTATAGCATAGATTTTGGGCAGTATGGGAGAGATTAGAGAGTTCCTTGTGTTGCACCTGGTGAAGCGCAAATTTCTTCCTTGACAGCCTCCCTTCACTCCGCTAAAATGGGAGCGTCCTTTGGAAGGGCCTGTAGCGCAGTTGGGAGCGCGCGTCAATCGCACTGACGAGGTCGCGGGTTCGAATCCCGCCAGGTCCATTTGGTTGACGAACAACCAGTCTTGGTTGACGAACAACCAGTCTTGGTTGACGAACAACCAGTCTTGGTTGACGAACACACCTGTTAGCGGTAGAATGTTTTCGCTTAGTCAGGGCCCATGGCGCAGTTGGGAGCGCGCCTCAATGGCATTGAGGAGGCCGTGGGTTCGAGTCCCACTGGGTCCACTTACCAACGAAGCCCGGTTCCCAAGCCGGGTTTCTCTATAAAAAACATCTCAGGAGTAGTAGGTTATCTGCCAGAGAGGAAGTGCCACCGGCTGAAAGCCTTCCAAGTGTGCCCGCAGAGCACAATCCGTCGAAAGTGGTTTTGACGGTAAAAGAGAAACCGAACTCGCCTGCTGTCCCCGTCGTGGGACAGATTGCGTTGGTGAAGGGGTAGTTGATGGTCTTGTAGTCGCTAGTCAATAGTCAACGCCGGTTTCGTCCGTTATAGCGATCTGAGTGGTGGTTTAGGGGCTAGGGGACTAGTGACTAGGAAACTAGGGACTAGGAAACTAGGGACTAGGAGACTAACAGACTAAACTACAACCAGGGTGGTACCACGGAGCATGAGCCTTCGTCCCTGAGCGGCGGAGGTTTTTTTGTTTAACGCCCCCTAACCCCAGACCCTTCGCACGCTCAGGGTAGGCTTTGGGGGGAAGTCCCCTCACTAGCTCCCCCAGACTTGTCCTGAGCGTGCGAAGGAACTGGGCCGGGGGGCGTTCCCAAAACTGTCAAGAAGATACACCATTAGCACATTTTGAAAAAGGAGGCTTGAAATGAAAAGAAAATGCAGAAATTTCCAGAAGATGAATAGGACATTACCCTGCCTTCTCGCCCTCCTCCTTCGCAAATTAATACTAACCAATCTACCAATTTACTAATTTCAGTAAATCACAGTTTTGAGCTGAATGTCATTGCGAACCCCTGTTTTTGGGGTGTGGCAATCTCATTCACAGTCAGGGAGACTGCCACGGCGGAAAAGCACCGCCTCGCAGTGACACCAATTTCCCAATATACAAATATACCAACTTACCAACCCCGGAGAATAAAATGACTACAGACTATAAACCTCAAGAAATAGAACCAAAATGGCAAAAAAAATGGGCCGAAGATGGTATCTATGAGGCTGATATTGACAAAAACCAACCAAAATTCTATGCCCTGACCATGCTGCCTTACCCTTCGGGAGACTTGCACATCGGCCACTGGTACGCCATGACGCCTTCCGACGCCCGCGCCCGCTACAAACGCATGAAAGGGTACAACGTCATGTTCACAATCGGCTTTGATGCTTTTGGTCTCCCGGCCGAGGGTGCAGCGATTGAGCGCGGCATTCATCCCCAGGAGTGGACTTACGCCAACATTGACCGCATGAGAAGACAACTCAAAAGCATGGGAGCAATGTGGGATTGGCGGCGAGAAGCAACTTCTTGTGATGTGTCGTACTACCGTTGGACAGAATGGTTCTTCATCCAATTGTACAAGCGCGGATTGGCCTATCGCAAACATTCCGCCGTCAATTGGTGCCCCTCCTGCAACACCACCCTAGCTAACGAGCAGGTGTGGGGCGATGACCGCCATTGTGAGCGCTGCAAGACGCCCGTTGTCAAAAAAGATATGGAGCAGTGGTTCTTCCGCACCACAAATTACGCCGACGAACTCCTAGACTACTCTCATTTGGATTGGCCCGACCGTGTGCGCACCTTGCAGACGAATTGGATTGGGCGCTCCGAGGGTGCGGATGTCGTCTTCCGCACCGAGGGCGGGGAGGAAATTCCCGTTTTCACCACCCGTCCCGACACGCTGTGGGGAGCGACCTTTATGGTCTTTGCGCCTGAACATCCCCTGGTAAATGACATCACCACCCCAGGGCAAAAAGAGGCCGTTGAGGACTACAAACGCCAAGCGGCCCGCCAAAGTGAAATTCAGCGTTCGGCGGTGGATAAAGAAAAAACCGGCGTTTTCACTGGAGGATACGCTCTCAACCCCGTCAACGGGGAACGCATCCCCATCTGGATCGCTGACTACGTGATGATGGGCTACGGCTCCGGGGCGATCATGGCCGTCCCCGCCCACGATGAGCGCGACTTTGAATTTGCCCGCAAATATGGCCTGAAGATCATTCCCGTCATCCAGCCCGAGGGGGAGGATTTCGATGGCGAGACCATGGAAGAAGCCTACGTGGGCGAGGGGAAAATGATCAACAGCGCCCACTTCAACGGGACGGTTGTGACCGACGCCAAAGGGCGTGCTAACCCCGGCATCTCTAAGGTGATCGATTGGCTGGAAGAGAAAGGCACTGGCAAAGAGGCCATCAGTTACAAGCTGCGGGATTGGTTGATCTCACGCCAACGCTATTGGGGCGCACCCATCCCCATGATCCACTGCGAAAAGTGCGGCTGGAACCCCGTCCCCGAAGATGAGCTGCCCGTCCTCTTGCCCGACGACGTGGAATGGCTGCCCACTGGGGAAAGTCCCCTGAAACTGCATCCCACCTGGAAAGACACCACTTGTCCCGGATGCGGCGGCCCCGCCACACGCGAGACCGATACCATGGATACTTTCATGTGCTCCTCCTGGTACCATCTGCGCTACCTGAGTCCCGATTACGACCAAGGCCCATTCGATCCCGCAGAATATGACTACTGGATGCCGGTCGACACCTACACCGGCGGGATCGAGCACGCCACCATGCACCTCATCTACACGCGCTTCTTCCACAAGGCCATGCGCGATATCAGTGTCACCAAAGGCCCTGAACCCATGTCGCAGTTGCGGAATCAGGGCATGGTGCTGGGCGAGGATAGCGAGAAAATGTCCAAGAGCCGTGGGAATGTTATCTCCCCGGATGATTTGGTGGATAAATACGGGGCGGATACCGTGCGGGCTTACCTGATGTTTTTCGCTCGCTGGGATTTGGGCGGACCCTGGAATAGTGGAGGGATTACCGGGAGTGAGCGTTGGCTGCGCCGGGTGTGGAATATCTACACCGAGGCGTCTCCTCCTGGGGAGGCGGATGCAGAGGTGATACGCACTCTACGCCGCAAGGTTCACCTAACCCTGCAAAGCATCAGCGATGATTTCGAGAAATTCGAGTTCAACACCATCATCTCCAGTTTAATGGAACTTTTAAACGATATGTACGATGCTCGCAAAGCAGGAGCGTCCGGCACAGAAGCCTGGGATGAAGCCCTAAACATCTACGCCCGCATGATGGCTCCCGCCACTCCTCACATGGCCGAAGAATTATGGACTGAGGTCTTGGGCAAGCCCTACTCCGTTCACACCCAGCCCTGGCCCGAGGTAGACGAGTCCGCCACCGTTGTGGAGGAGTTCACACTCATCGTTCAGGTCAACGGCAAACTCCGGGACCGCATCCAAGCCCCAGTGGGGATCAGCGACGAAGACGCCAAGAAATTGGTGATGGAGAGCGATGGCGTTCAATCTCACCTCGCCGGGAAAGAGATCCGCAAGGTGATCGTTGTCCCCGGCCGGTTGGTGAACATTGTTGTTTAGGAAAGCTTTCCCCCTGTAATGCAAACCTCCGAGATTTTCATGTAATCTCGGAGGTTTTGTTTTTCGGGAAAAGTTGCCTATCGTCTACGAACATGCCATAACGGAATCAATTAACTCATTCATGGTTTGGCCTGGCTTCAAGGCTAGCGAGACGTGCTTGTAATTGAATCATCGCCTGATTACGCTTATTTCGGAAAAGGTGTTCGGTTTCCTGTAACCAGGGTTCAAGTTCAGCCATCAATGCAAAAAACTGCCGCAGGCCCATCTCTGGAGAAATGGCGCGTAGCAAACGTGTTTCTTCAACGTGAATGACGTCCCAATTAGTGAGGGTATTTTTAAGCATAGAATGTGTTATCTCGAAAATAGGGGGTAAGACTTTACCCAGTGGGTGTGCTTAACATATTATACCTTATCAGGCTCACCTCGTCTCTGTTTTACGTTCAAAAATCCTCGCCATTCAAGCGGAGGGGATTGCTTTCACACCGAATGTGTAAATGCCGCATCCTCAGAACTCAAACCTCCGAGATTATATGCAAATCTCGGAGGTTTTGTGGTAAGGTTATCCCCAATGTCAAGACCACGAAACAGGAAAAATAAGGTGATAAAAACGCTCCTTAACAACTGAAGTAAACCTCAGCTGGTGTCCGATAATCCAGGCATTGATAGCGAAGGTTGATCGCCAGTTGCGAGAAATACTTGACGGGTGGATTATGTATCTTGAATGATTGGCAGCGAGTTTGTCTCTTATATCTTGGCAAATTTCATAAACCCCTCTATAATAATAACTAACCAGTTAGTTATTATTATAGAGGGAAAATTATGTCCCCGAAACCCAACGTCAGCGAGATGCGCACGAAGCAGATTATTGAGGCGGCCATCGCCGTTTTTGCCAAAAAGGGTTTTGCCCGTGCCACTATGGAGGATGTTGCCAATGAGGTCAGCATCAACAAAGCTACCATCTATAATTACTTTGATGGCAAAGATGCCTTAATCCTAGCCGTAGCTGGGGAGATTCTTTCTCGAGAATTGGGGGATTTACAGGCGGCCTGCGATATGCCGGGCACGGCCACTGAACGGCTCAATGCATTCTACGAAACACTCACCGTCAAAGAAGCCGACGTTTTATTCCTGATGCCTATCCTCTACGAGTTTTACGCCTTGGGGCTGCGCCGTGACGATGTGCGTACGATATTGGCCGATTTTCTAAGTCAGTCGGTGTCGCGGCTAGAGGCTATCATTCAGGCAGGGGTTGAGGATGGCGAGTTTGGGCCGGTGGATGCACGCAAGGCGGCGCAGGCATTGACCGCGTTGATTGATGGTATTGTATTGCAGTGGATATACACTTCAGAAAAAGTGGACATTAATGTGCAGTTACGCTATAGCATCCAATTTGTACTTCAAGGATTGGTTAATTACAAGGAAGAAGCAGCATAACCGGGACACCATCATCTTGTAGGAGTTGATGAGCGCGTTTCCCCCCAAAGCCTGCCCTGAGCAGAGCGAATGGCCTGGGTTAGGGGGGCGAACGAGGGGCAAGCCCTCCCCAAGATATTGAAAAGGCACATTAGATGAGCTAAGAACAATATTATATAAAAGGAGAATCATTATGAAATACAAATTAAGTTTCTTGGCATTGCTTTGCTTTCTAGCCGTGGGAATATTACTGGCAGGCACTAATACCACGCAAGCTAGCGAGGTACACATGCCGCCGCCGCCAACCACAGTACCACCGCCGCCGCCGCCAAGCGACTCTGCCCCCCCGCCAAGCGACTCTGCCTCTGCTCCCCCGCCTGCAACTGGATGCGGCTACGAAGCAGTGTACTGTGACAAGTACGGCCAGCTGCACTATGTTGAAAAAAACGCAGGGAGTGGTGGAGTCGTCACCGTCAACGGGAAAGAATTGGGACCTTATCAAACCGACTCAGATGGCAATTTAGACGTCATCGTTGGCAGTTCGGGCGAGACCTATACCGTAGAAATTCACTGCAATGGGAACACTTTCTACAGAAAGATCACCTGCCCTTCCCCTAGAAAATCAGATTCTGTCCCCAATGGTGGTACAGAGAGCAAATTCCTGTATCTTCCCCCTAACCGCCTGCAACAGACAGAATTCGCCAAAAATACAGGCTGATGTCAAACCCTAATCACCATCTTATAAAAAGGAGAATTAATCATGAAAACGAAAACTCGTAAAAACCCTACCAACTTAGTTTATCTTACACTTATCTTTGTTACCCTTTTTAGTTTGATAATGGGGGGATGCTCCGCGCCCTCCCCTGCGGAGACAACCACTCCCCCTGAAAGCGTAACCACGGAGGAAGAAAATGCAACCGTGGGGGATGCAGACGCAGCTGCGGAAGCTGAATCCCCCACCGAAGTGCCAGCGCCAACCCCCACAGAGATTCCCCCCACGCCCACCCCCATCCCCATCACCCTCAACGATATTGCCACAGAAATTGCCGAAGAGGTCGGAGTTGTCACCACAGTAGTAGAGAATGACGCCCAACCGGTCATCTTTGTCTTCGAGGAGCGGCACGACTCAATTTTGGGGCAGATAGAAATTGCCATCATGCTCAACCGCCTGTACACCGAGCAGGGACTGCGTCACATCGGTTTAGAAGGTTATATGGCTGGCGAAGCCCCGCTTGACCTTGCCTGGGCGCACCGCGAGCCTTATTTTACGCCCGATCAGGCAATCACCGGACATGAGGATGTGATGGTGCAAATGACCCAAGAAGGCGAATTCAGCGCGGTTGAGTTGATTGGTTTGCTCTATTATGATGCCGTTGTGGATGGAATTGATAACGCCGAGTTATACGACTTTTCCCCACCCGATGAGGCCTGGGACGCTCCCGATTTTTACCTCTACTACATTGCCCTAGCCGGGATGAGCGATGTTGAACACACCGC
Source organism: Chloroflexota bacterium (assembly GCA_030666985.1). Classification (GTDB taxonomy): domain Bacteria; phylum Chloroflexota; class Anaerolineae; order Anaerolineales; family UBA11858; genus B10-G9. The sequence continues at coordinate 8,593 of DAOUWT010000022.1, read as the reverse complement.
CTGGCAAGCCCTCTACGACAGCGAACAATACACCGAAGCCTTTGATTTCGCCATGGGTTCAGACGAGTTCACCGCCGAAATGTACGCAAAACTCAGCGACTCGGTGAACATTGTCTCAGCCGAGGAGTGGCTCATAGCCCTAGACGAAATAGCAGCCCAAGCCGAGGCCGTAGAAGCCGATTTGACCGAAGTTGATGCCGCCAACCTAGAAGCCATGAGCGAGTATTTTGACAACGTTTCTCAGCGCAGTGAAGCCATGGCAGCCGAGATGCTTAATTTAGCCAACGCCAATCCCGAAGCACCTCTGGCTATGAATATCGGCGCCCTGCACACGGAACACGTCGTTAAACTTCTCACAGAAGCCGGGGTTTCCTTTGCCGTCATCCGGCCTATCTCGCTGGCCGAAGGAAGTACCGCCGGCCTGCTCTCCGCCGAGGCTTATCAGCGCAAGCAAGAAGGCCTCTCGGTGGCTCCGACTGGCTGGATGGGCTCCTTTTTGGATGGGCGTAAGAAGCCAGAGCCAGTCGCAAATAAGGAGTGGATTAAGTTGGAGAAGGCAATCCGTGAAATGGTGCAACTCCTGGTTGAGCGTGCTGACCTGATGGCGCGGGAAGGAAAATCACCTTCTGACATAAAGGTTGAGCTTAACAATTTGCTACATATACTGCCGATGCCGTTTGATTTAGAAGTAAGTGACGTTATTCTTGGTAATGAGGATAACCCCCATCCCCAAGTGGTACTCACTGTAAATCTACCCGATGGTACTACCTTGGATTTTATTGGTCAGATGATCCCGGGTGCTAGCTATACTGATAAGTCAGAAATAAAAGTGAAAATTGAAGAACGCCTCAAAAACGCCCGGGAAGAAGTGAAGAAAGTGGAAACTCCAACCTCGGAGGAAACAGGGGAAACCAAACCCCAGCGCATCTGCTCCAACACCGAAGTCACCAGGATCACAGAGACGGGCGGGTAGATCGCTCAAACCCATAATTCCACTAAGAAAGTAGTCACCAAGTCCTAGATATGCTCATTAAATATCTGGGACTTGGTCTTGTTTAAGGTAACATAAACAGAAAATACATAATCTTCTAACGAAGCTGCGCCTTGCTCTGCACGCCCATGGCGAAACCGACAAGATTCAACGCAGAGCCGCAGGGAGGCAGAGTCGCAGGGAAAAAACAAAAATAAAAACTCTGCGTCTCGCTTTGCGTGCCCTTGGCGATGCGTCTCCCCGTCCCTGCGTTAAAGTTTATAATTTTCAGTAGAAATCTTGTCTCATCTGCGCCAAGGCGTGCATGCGAAGCACGCAAAGCGAGCAAAAGAATTTCTGCTATAAGGAGTTCACTCCCCTCTGTCAAAAAACGTAAAATATGTCACTCTGAAAGAACGTTTTTTGTGAATGAAGAGTCCCCCTAAGCAAGCCCCAACATCACAACAACACCTTCATGCACACTGTAGTTTCTCAGCACTTGCAACCTAATGCCCTGTCCAGTAAAATAGAGTTAACACAATTCACCAAAACCCAAGGAGATTTAACCAATGACCCAAAAAGAAATCATCACCACCAAAAATGCCCCCCAAGCCATAGGTCCATACTCCGTTGGCGTAAAAGCTGGCAATCTAGTCTTCACCGCCGGGCAATTGGGCATAAACCCCCAAAGCGGAGGCCCCATCCCTGATGGCGGTCTCGTCCCCGGCGGAATAGAAGCCGAAACCCGCCAGGCCCTGAAAAACCTGAGCGCTGTCCTCGAAGCGGCTGGCACATCCCTTGCCAACGTCGTCAAAACCACCGTCTTCCTGCGGGACATGAACGATTTTGGCGCCATGAACGCTGTCTACGCAGAGTTCTTCACGCCCGGTGATTCTACCGGCAACTACCCGGCCCGCTCCGCCGTCCAAGCCGCCCGCCTCCCCAAAGACGCCGCTGTCGAAATTGAAGCCGTGGCAGTGGTGAGTGAAACGTAAAAAGTAACGAGTAAAGCGTGAACTCACTCGTCACTCATTACTCGTTTTCACCTTAGTAGTAGAATCACCTCATCTTGTTTGTCAGCCAGAAAAGGTGTTTGACGTGAAAATTCTCTCGATTAGCGATGAAGTAGTTTCTTTTATTTACAGTCCTGAAGTGAAGAATCGCTTTGGGGATGTTGATTTAGTGCTGGCTTGCGGGGATTTGCCTTATGCTTATCAAGAATATGTCATCAGCCTTTTGAACGTGCCTCTGTATTTTGTACACGGGAATCATGACCCGGAACTTGAGTATGGCGCTGGGAAACCACGCTCTTACCCTCTCGGAGGCATAAACCTTCACCGCTGGGTTGTTCGGAATCAGGGTTTATTGTTGGCCGGTGTTGAGGGTTGTATTCGCTATTCCAGGCGGACTATATACCAGTACACGCAACGGGAAATGTGGAGGCATGTACTTAGTCTTGTCCCAGGATTGATGTTCAATAAAGTGATGTGCGGACGCTACTTAGATATTTTTATCAGCCACGCGCCCCCCAAAGGCATTCATGAAGGCAAGGATTGGACGCATCAGGGCATTCGCGCTTTTCGCTGGCTTATTGACACCTTTCATCCTCGCTATTATATCCACGGTCATGTACATCGTTATCGCCCCGACACTATTGCTGAAACTCAGGTTGGCCGCACCATGGTGCTGAACACCTACCCTTACCGCGTAACTGAAGTTGAAGCGGTCTGAATTGTCTGATTTACGAATCTACCAACCTACCAATCCCCAAACTCCACTTGTCTGACAATTGACAAGTGGAGTTTTCTTTGCTAAAATATAAGTTGTCAGACAACTTGATTTTCGCAACTTCCAAACCTTAAAGCGAATTAATTCGCCGCTGGCCTGCAAAATCCACCTGCGGTGATTAGAGCTAACCGACGCAGGTCGGTTTCGCAGAACAGGGTCGATTTCAATCGATTATATTCCCAACCAACGAGATCCAACGAGAGCTAAATATGGCTACCCTTTTAATTAAGAACGCCCACATCCTAGTGACCATGGACACCCATCGACGGGAGATTCCCAACGGTGGTTTTTTTGTTAAAGATGGCTTCATCCAGCAAGTCGGCTCCACCGCAGAATTGCCTCAAGACGCTGACCAAACCCTTGATCTGGAGGGGCACGTTGTCCTCCCCGGATTGGTGAACACCCACCACCACTTCTACCAAACCCTGACCAGGGTAGTCCCCGCCGCCCAGGATGCCAACCTCTTCAATTGGCTCAAAACCCTCTATCCCATCTGGGCCAGGATGCGCCCCGGGGATATTCGCACATCCACCAAAACCGCTCTGGCAGAACTAGCCCTTTCAGGGTGTACCACTGCCGCCGACCACCTTTATCTCTACCCCAACGGTTCTCGCCTGGACGACGAAATTCTCGCCGCCCGTGAGATTGGTCTGCGCCTGCACGCCTCGCGCGGCTCAATGAGCTTGGGAGAGAGCAAAGGCGGACTTCCCCCGGACAGCGTTGTGGAGGAAGAAGACACCATCCTCGCAGATTCCCAGCGCCTGATCGAAACCTACCACGACCCCGAGCCGGGATCATTCACCCAAATCGTCCTCGCGCCCTGCTCACCCTTCAGCGTCACCGGCGACCTGATGCGTCAAAGCGCGGAGCTGGCCCGGGAATACGGCGTCCGCCTCCACACTCACCTAGCTGAAACCGAAGACGAGAACGACTTTTGCCTAGAGCTATTCGGCCACCGTCCCGTGGCCTATATGCAAGAAGTGGACTGGATTGGCCCTGACGTTTGGTTTGCCCATTGCGTGCATCTCAACGAAGAAGAAATTAACCTTTTTGCCGAGAACGGCTGTGGCGTAGCGCACTGCCCAAGCTCAAATATGCGCTTGGCCTCTGGAGCGGCTCCAATTTTAGATATGCGTGCCGCGGATGTAAAAGTTGGCCTAGCCGTGGATGGTTCAGCCAGCAACGATGGCTCGCACATGCTCGAAGAAGTTCGCCAGACCATGTTGCTATCACGTTTACGCGCCGGTCTTATGGGCGCATCCCGCAGCGGCGACGACGCCGCCCCTATCATGTCCGCTCGCCAAGCCCTGGAACTCGCCACCCTCGGCGGAGCATCCGTCCTGGGACGCACAGACATCGGCGCCATCCAAGTGGGCAAAGCGGCAGACTTCATAGCCATAGACCTCAACCGCATAGACTACGCCGGTGCCCTCCACGACCCCGTGGTTGCTCTCCCCTTCTGCGCCCCCAATAAAGTGGACTATAACGTAGTCGGCGGAAAGTTCGTAGTTAAGGAAGGACACTTGGTCACAGAAGATTTGCCAAAATTAATAGAAACGCATAATAAAGCTGCACGAAGATTATTAGCGTGACGAGTAACGAGTAATGAGTGACGAGTAAAGCCCTTACGTTTCACTCATTACTCATTACGTTTTCCGTTTCACGAGGAGTTCCCATGACCGCTCAAACAATTGCCGAACGCACCAAAAATCTTGTCGCCGTTGCCATGGGACGCACCCCCGCCGACCTCGTTATCCGGGACGGGAAATGGGTCAACGTCCAATCGGGTGAGATAATCCCCCACACCGACATCGCCATCACCGGCGAGCGAATTGCCTACGTGGGCGAGGATGCTTCCCACGCCATCGGCAGCGAAACCCAGGTCATCGAAGCCGAGGGGCGATATTTGGTTCCGGGCCTCCTGGACGCTCACATGCACGTTGAATCGGGGATGGTGACGATGACCGAATTCGTGCGAGCCGTTGCTCCCCGGGGGACGACGGGCATGTTCGTTGATCCCCACGAGATAGCCAACGTCTTCGGCCTGGACGGTGTGCGCCTGATGGTGGATGAGGCCGCCGGGCAGCCCATTCACGTTTGGGTGCAGGTTCCCTCCTGTGTGCCCTCCGCGCCGGGATTGGAAACCCCTGGGGCTAGCCTGGGGCCGGAGGAAGTGGCCGAGGCCATGGCCTGGGAGCGCGTTATTGGCCTGGGGGAGGTAATGAACTTCCCCGGCGTTTTCCTGGGGGATGAAAAAATGCACGCCGAGATGGCCGCCACCCGCGCGGCTGGGAAAACCATCGGAGGGCATTACGCCTCCCCCGATTTGGGACTCCCCTTTCACGGCTACGTGGCCGGCGGCCCCGAGGACGACCACGAGGGCACCCGCCTGGAAGACGCTATTGCCCGCGTGCGGCAGGGAATGAAACTCACCATGCGCTACGGATCGGGCTGGCTGGATGTAGCGACGCAAATTAAAGCCGTCACCGAAAAAGACCTAGACTCGCGCCATTTCCTCCTCTGCACCGACGACATCCACGCGGAAACTTTGGTGAACGAGGGGCACATGGATCGTGCTGTCAGGCACACCATAGCCCAAGGCGTTGACCCCCTGACAGCCATCCAAATGGCAACCATCAACACCGCCGAACACTTCGGCCTCGCCCGCGATATGGGGCAGATTGCTCCCGGGAGATACGCTGACGTTCTGCTAGTCACTGACTTGCAGGACTTCCGCGCCCAACAGGTAATTGCCAAAGGCCAGGTTTTGGCTCAAGATGGCAAATGGCTCATCAACCTCCCCAACGTCACATATCCAGAATGGGCCACCCAATCAGTCCATCTCAAAAAAGAGTTAACCGCAGACGACTTCCGCTTGCCAGCTTCTAGTCCCCAATCCCTAGTCCCTAGTCACCAGTCCCTAATCCCTAGTCCCCAGTCCCCCCTCACCGCCAACGTCATCGGCGTCATCGAAAACCAAGCCCCCACGCGGCATTTACGGCTAAAAGTAGAAGCCGAGGACGGTGAGATCAAAGTTGATTTGGAGCGCGACATAGCCAAAATTGCCCTTGTGGAGCGGCACAAAGCCACCGGCAGGGTGCAAGTTGGCCTGGTGCAGGGCTTTGGATTAGGCGCAAACTCTGCCGTTGCCAGCACGGTGGCGCACGACTGCCATCACATGCTCGTGGTGGGCACAGATGAGGCGCACATGGCTCAGGCCGCAAACGCAGTAGCGGCGGCCAACGGTGGGCAGGCGGTTGTCAAAGATGGCCGTGTCATCGGGCAGGTGGAGTTGCCCATAGCCGGCCTAATGTCTAACCAGCAGGCGGAGGTCGTGGCCGAAAAAGCCGCCACCGTCCTGGAGGGATTCCGCGCCTGCGGTTCCACGCTCAACAATCCCAACATGCAGCTTAGTTTGCTGGCCCTGGTGGTCATCCCCGAACTGCGAATTTCTGATTTGGGGCTGGTGGACGCCGTCAATTTTGAGTTTATACCTGTCATTGAAAAATCGTAACTACTCACCCATCAATGTCATTAAGTTTAAACAGTACTAGACCTGACAGGTTTCCAAAAGTGCCATTTTTCATTGGATCCGACGCGACCATGAGTGAATTTTTGCCAAAAGCGATCTCGAAAACCTGTCAGGTCTGGGCTAAACCCCTTAACTTAACGACATTGACTCACCCATTGTCATTTCGACTACGAAAAACCCTAAATTAAGGTAGTAGACCAACCGCGTTGGTCGTTGCCCATGAACCTGCCCAATTCGATTGGGCTAACTACCCGGTTTTACCGCCAAGAGAAAAAATGAGCGAAAACAACGTCTCCCAAACCATCCACGAAAAATTAGCCGCCATCATCGCTGCCACCGAGTCCGGAGAGCGCCTGCCCTCTGAGCCGAAGTTGGCGGAGGAAATAGGCGTTTCGCGGGCCACTTTGCGGGAGGCCATGCGCACCTTTGAGATAAAAGGAATGCTGTGCCGCAAGCAGGGCGTAGGAACCTTTGTTATTCATCCCTCTCTGGTTTTCGATAGCGGGCTGGAGAATTTGCGCAGCCTGGAAACTTTGGCGGAGAAGATTGGCCTGTCGATTTCCCTGGGGGCGGTGGATGTGGAAACCGTGGCGGCTTCGGGGGACGTGGCGGAGAACCTGGGCCTGGAACCCGAGGACGAGGTGATCCAAGTCTCGCGCGTGATCCTGGCCGAGGGGCGGCCCGTGGCCTTTTTGGTGGACATTCTCCCCAGAGACGCCCTCCCCGGCGGAATCCTGTCCCCAGGGGTGTTAACTGACCAATTCACCGGCTCGGTGTTAGATATGTTGATCAGACGTAACGATCCCCCCTTGGCGAGTTCGCGCTGTGACATCAACGCTGTGGCCGCTCCCAAAAACGTGGCCCAGGCCCTGAACATCCAAAGCCGCGATCCTCTTTTGCGTTTCGTTTCGCTCTTGTTCACAGAACAAGGCGAGGCCATTGACTATTCGTATAGTTATTTTTTACCTGGTTATTTCCATTTTCATATCGTTCGTAGAATTGGAAATGGGATTTAGAGTGAGGAGTAAAGAGTAAAGAGTAAAACGTGAGGCGTGAATGTACCCTCATTACTCATCACTCATTACTCGTCACGCTTATTTTTTTACAAGGAGATTTAAAAATGCGTAGTTTTGCAGGACGAGATATTTTATCGTTGAAAGATTTTGAGCGGAATGAATTTTTCCGTGTATTTGAAATAGCTGAAGAGTTAGAGCCTATTGCTCGCAATCGCCAGAATAGCGATCTTTTGGCTGATAAAACTTTGGTAACAGCTTTTTACCAACCTTCCACCCGCACCCGTTTGGCACACGAAGCCGCCATGCACCGCTTGGGCGGTCATGTGACCGGCTTTTCTGATGCAAAGATGACCCGTGCCGGTGATTTTTATCAGGAATCTATCAAAGATACCTTCAAGATGTTGGAGTTCTACGGCGATATCATCGTGACCCGCCATTTCCAGAAAGGCGCACCACACGAAGCCGCAAAATGGTCATCTGTGCCCATCATCAACGGCGGTGACGGCTGGGGAGAACATCCCACCCAAATTTTGACCGATCTTTATACCGTTTTGCGCGAAAAAGGCACCATTGATGGTTTGCGCTGGGTTGCCGTCGGCGATATGCGAATGCGCACGATGCACTCTCTTGGTCATGCCCTCACACAATTCGATTGCCCCATCACCTTCGTTTCCCCTCCCGGCATGGAAATGCCCGAAGAATACGAAAAAGATTTCGATGCAATGGCTCTCGATTATAGCTATGCCGACCACGTTGGCGATGTAATTGGTGGTGCCGATGTCATTCTCGTAGAACCCACCATTCAGCCCGATTACACCAAATCACGCGATGAGCGCACCGGTGATGAAGGCATGACCCCCGCTAACTACAAGATCACTGTTGACTTGATGAAGAACAAAGCCAAATCAGATGCAATCTTGCTCCACTCCCTGCCCCGCATGGACGAAATTCCTCCCGATGTGGACATCACCAGATGGTCACGCTATTGGCAAGAAGCATTCAACGGCGTTGTGATGCGAATGGCGTTGTTGGCGTTGGTTTCAGGCAAGATGGAGTAGGCTAGTGACTAGGGATCGGTGACTAGTGACTAGGAATCAGTGACTAGGTACTAGGAATCAGTGACTAGTGACTAGGGATCGGTGACTAGTGACTAGGAATCAGTGACTAGGTACTAGGAATCAGCGACTAGGTACTAGGAATCAGTGACTAGGTACTAGGAATCAGTGACTAGGTACTAGGAATCAGTGACTAGGTACTAGGAATCAGTGACTAGGTACTAGGAATCAG
>DAOUWT010000353.1 GCA_030666985.1 Chloroflexota bacterium | reverse complement strand
TCCGCGGTCGTTGAGCACGGCCTCGTCCATCTGTACCGCCACTACTTCGCCTATGAACAGATCATGAACGCCCAGGGAGAGGGTTTGTTGGAGGCGGCATTCGATATTGACGGGGCATTCGGCGATGAGTGGAACTTCTACTTCTGTCCCATCAGCTTTGGTGAATCCGCAGGCAGTCCATTTATCTTCATCTCGCCCAGAGACGATGCCACAATAATCGAGACTCTTGGCTTGGTCTGCGTTGGGCAGATTGATCACGAACTCCCCCTCTTGTTGGATCAATCCATGCGAGTGGCGGCTCGGTCGCACGCCAATACCTACCAGTGGCGGCTTTGAGCAGAGTGTGCCCACCCACGCCAGGGTGATGATATTGGTACTATCCCCTGTGCCGCAGCTCACCATCACGGCTGGTACAGGATAAAGGGCTGTGGTTGGTTTATGCGTTATTTTTGTCATGAGGTATCCTTTGTTCCCCCCCCGTCCCCTCATCCACGGGGTTTGAATAATTACCTTATATTAGGGGCGGGTGTTTTGTTATGGCTTTTATAAAGGCTGGAACAAGGTCCGGGTCAAAGTGTCTTCCCGCCTGGAGTCGGAGAAACTGGATCACTTCTTCACGGGGGCGGGCGGGGTGGTAGGGGCGGGCTGTGGTGAGGGCATCGTATACATCAGCAATGGCCAGCATCCTTCCCCCGATGGAGATTTCTTTGCCCTTGAGTCCTTTGGGGTATCCAGACCCATCCCAGCGTTCATGATGGTGGTAAATGTACGGCAAAATATCCTGTAAATGGCTTACCCCTTGCAGCATTTTCACTCCCGCGGCGGGATGCTTGCGCATTAGTTCCCACTCCTGGGGTGTAAATTTGCCTGGCTTGTTCAATATCCTATCGGGTACGATGACTTTGCCAATATCGTGAAGGCGGGCTCCAAATTCCAGTAAGCGGGTGTGTTCTGGCGGCCAGAGCAATTCTTGGGCTAGCCAAAGTGAGTATGTAGTGACGCGGTCTACGTGACCACCCGTATACTTGTCCCGGCTTTCGATGGCGTTGGCGAGGGCAGTCACTGTTTCTAAATAGGCCTGGTTGATGTGGGACATTTTTACTTCGGAACTGCGGAGCAAGCGTGCGTTAATGATGCCTACCAAGTCATCAGTATCGATGGGTTTGGTCAAATAATCTTCCACTCCCAATTCCTTGCCCTTTTGAATATCTGCGGGAGAGGCAGCCGAGGTCAAGAAAACAAAAGGAATGGGGCCCCATTTCTTGTTATTGCGCACCGCCTTGAAAAACTCGATCCCATCCATTTTAGGCATGTTGATATCGGAAAGGATCATGTCAGGAGTGTATTGGGCGAGCATTTTTAGGGCCTCTTCACCATTCGCGGCTTGGCGGGTGGCGTAATTCTCGATTTGCAGGGAACGAGAGATGGCCCGCCGGACATTGGGATTGTCGTCCACGATGAGGATGCTATTTTGTGAGATAGGGATGGTGAGATTTGCCATACTTCTAATGGTAAAACCTTCTTGGAAAATGGTCAAGTGTTTTGCGGGTGGTGAGGAGCAGGGGAGCAGGGAAACAGGAGAGCAGGGAAACAGGAGAGCAGGAGAGCAGGGGAGACATCCGCTTCCCATTCTGCACCCCACTCGCGGGACTGGCTACTGAAAACTGAAAACTGAATACTGAATACTGAAAACTAACGCTCTACCACTAACCCCGGATCCCCAAAAAGCATAAAAGTCTGCATCACATCTAATGAGTTAGCATCATCTACAGGGACTTGCCGCCAGGCCTGGAGGACAATGTCTCCCAGACGGGAGGATGATGAGGAAAGCAACTCCTGTGCCAAGGCGTCGCTGAGATAGCTTTGGTTGGTGGGAAGCGTCAGGCTGGAGGGAGCCAGCACAGCCACCGCGCCGCCCTGTGGGTTCCAGAGCAAACTCTCGGCAAGCGATTCTGCCGTGGGATGCGTAAAAAAACCCGTCAGGCAAGTGAAATTGAGAATGATGGAGAGCCGCCCTTCGTTTTTTAATTCCGCCGCGTTTTCGGTCGTGAAAAGTTTATCTTTGCCCCACATCCGCACGCTTCCGTGCCCAAAATAGGCCGTTATGAAAGCCCCGTCTTCGAGTTCGGCTTGGATTTCCCCCGCCGCGCCAGTGTCGCCCGCCTCCGGGGCCAGGAGCGTGGTTTGGTATGGCGCGTCAAAGTGATCCAAAAAAGTCTGGGCATCGTCCTTAAAAGCGGCTTCTTGCCCATCGGCAATGCCGAATATGTGCCCGCTCCACTCAGCCCCAGCCTCTGTCGAGGGCAGAGAGTTTTCGTAAGTGATAGTTTTTTCGACGAAAATTTGGACTTGTTCCGGCGTGCGAGCCGGGACGCGGCCAATAGCCACATCGGGCCAGGGGTCTTCGCCGGCGTCCCAGTGGTCTTCACTGGCGTCCCAGTGGTCTTCACTGGCATCGTCAAGTTGAGCCAGGGGGATATCGCTCCCGGTTCGGCCGCCGTGTTGGGTGTCAACGGGGAAGGTCGGCAGCAAGTGCCCCTCGGTGGAGAATTTGTACCCCAGCGGGTCGTAGGTAGCATCCCCAACCAAGAGAACGTATTGGGGAGCAGTCTCCCATTCTCGAACAGCATATTGGAGAAAACTGCGTATAGCCAACGGATGCGGGAAACCATCCCCAAACTGGTCATAAACGGCCTCCAGGGGGATGGCCCTGACACTCAGGCCTTGTGCCCGGCGATGGGCGAGGAGAGGTTCCAGGGGGGACAACAGGGGGGCCGGCCCGATGGCGAGGTAATCCCCTCCCGGGGCGGGGGACTTGAGGTCAGGTGTGAGTGCCAGGGGGGAGATTTGGCTGGGTGAGAGGTATCCCC
>DAOUWT010000255.1 GCA_030666985.1 Chloroflexota bacterium | reverse complement strand
GCGGGCCATGGCCTCAGTGTAGGTGAGTCTCGGCCAAGGCGTGGTCAACATTTTCTTGTGGGGGACTATCTCGGCGACCAGTTTGGTGTACATGCCTTCTATGAGTTCAATGACGTCATCACGCTCAACAAAAGACATTTCGAGGTCAAGTTGGGTGAATTCTGGCTGGCGGTCTCCGCGCTGGTCTTCATCGCGGAAACAGCGGGCAATTTGGAAATAGCGCTCCACGCCGCCCACCATGAGCATTTGCTTGAGTTGCTGGGGGGATTGGGGCAAAGCATAAAATTGGCCCGGGTGAACGCGGGAGGGGACGAGATAATCTCGCGCACCTTCAGGCGTAGACTTGAAGAGAATGGGAGTCTCGACTTCAAGAAAATCGCGCTCGTCCAAATAGTCGCGGATGAATTTTATGAAGCGGTGGCGTAGAATCAAGTTGTCGCGCATACGCTCCCGGCGCAAGTCCAGGTAGCGGAACTCGAGACGGGTTTGCTCGTCAACCTCTTCATCCTTGTTGATGAGGAAAGGAGGGGTTTGGGCAGGATTCAAAATATTGACTTCCTTGACTTCAATTTCCACATCACCTGTGGGTAGATCGGGATTCTCCATGCCCTCCGGGCGGCGTCGAACGACTCCGGTGGCCTGGATGACCCACTCAGAGCGCACCGGGTACATGGCTTTATGCGCCTCAGCAGAAATATCGGGATGGGTGACAATTTGCGTTAGTCCAAAGCGGTCGCGCAAATCGACGAAGGTTACTCCGCCATGGTCGCGGCGGCGATGAACCCATCCCGCCAAGGTCACTTCTTGGCCTATGTCTGCTGCACCTAATTCTCCACAGGTATGTGTTTTGTACATGGATGAACCTCCGATATGTGAAACGTAAAACGTGAAACGTGAAAACGTGATGCGTGAAACGTGAGAACGTAAGTACGTTAATTGTTGAGGCGCAATTATAGCATGGGGAACGTGGGAGGTGAAGCGTGAAACGTGATGAGTCTAGGGCTGTCGTATATGGGAGGATCGTCAATACCTTCCCAAAGGATAGTGAAGGTTTGTAACCGAGCGGTGGGGTTGGTGATGTGCGCCTGTTCGGTTCTGGTTCGGTCTGGAGACCATCACAATCACCTTCACTATCCCCGTTTGATGTCAAATGCAATTGCCCTGGAACAGAATGGTTTTACGGTATAATTTGTGCAAACCACAATTTATTGTCATGTCCTCCAGCAAATCGGAGTATAAAAGACCTCATGGATCACAAACCTAGAAACCTATTAATCATCGTTTTCATTTTCGCCGCAGCGCTGGCCTGCACCCTCACGGGACAAACCTCCCCCACGGGCCAAACCTCCCCCACAGGCCAAACCTCCCCCCCAGAAGAGGTGCAACCCTCCCCGCAGGCGACTCAAGCCCAACCGGAGAGTCCTCCCCCTCTGACCACATCCCCCACAGGCGGTCAACAAGGCGAGCAGATGGTGGGGTTATTCATCAATGACGAACGCTCTTTCGATGGCTATACGCTCTTCGCGCCCCTATCCTCTACCAAGACCTACCTCATCAACAATGCGGGCGAATTCATCCACGAATGGGAAAGCGAGTACTTGCCGGGCAACGCGGCCTATTTGCTGGAAGACGGGAGCCTGCTGCGTTCGGCCAATCCGCTGGGGAAGGATGAACACCGCATGAGCGCGGGCGGCGAGGGGGGACGGGTGCAGCGCTTTAGCTGGGATGGTGCGCTCATGTGGGATTTCGAGTACCTCAACCCGCAGCACCGCGCCCACCACGACATTGAACCTCTCCCCAACGGGAACGTGCTCATGATTGCCTGGGAGTACAAGAGCAAAGCCGACGTTATCGCCGAGGGGAGAAATCCCGCCACGCTGAAAGCCGATGCCCTTTGGCCTGATCATGTCATTGAGGTCAGGCCCACGGGGGACGCCAGCGGGGAGATTGTCTGGGAGTGGCACGTTTGGGATCACCTTGTGCAGGACTATGACCCGAACAAGCCCAACTACGGAGATGTGGCGGCCCACCCCGAGCTGATTGACCTCAATTTCTTCAGCAACCTCAACGCGGATTGGAATCACATCAACGGGATAGCGTATAACGTCGAACTGGATCAAATTTTGCTCAGCGTGCACGAGTTCAGCGAAATTTGGATCATTGATCACAGCACCACCACGGCGGAAGCGGCCACCCACGCTGGGGGGAGGTATGGCAGGGGCGGAGACCTGCTCTACCGGTGGGGCAATCCCCAAGCCTACCGGGCCGGCGGCCCCGAGGATCAACGTTTCTCCGGGCAGCACGACGCGCAATGGATCGCGGAAGGCTATCCCGGGGCGGGGAATATCTTGGTCTTCAATAACGGATTCGGGCAGGAGAAACCGCAATATTCATCCGTGGACGAGATCACGCCGCCGCTGCTCCCGGATGGGAGCTATGGCCTCAGCCCAGGTTCTGCCTACGGGCCAGAGGAGACAACTTGGACTTACACGGCCGAAAACCCGACCGATTTCTACTCTCACAACATCTCTGGGGCACAACGCCTCCCCAACGGGAACACGTTGATCTGCAATGGAGCCAATGGCATCTTTTTCGAAGTCACTCCTCAGAAAGAGATCGTTTGGCTCTATGTTAACCCCGTCACCGGGCAGGGCATGACCCAACAGGGAGAGTCTATCCCCAAGGCAAAGCGTGACAATGGCAACACTGTTTTCAAAATCCGCCGCTATGGGCCTGATTATGCGGGGGTGAGCGGAGTGCAAGAGTAAAACGTGAAAAGTAAAACGTAATGAGTAAAACGTGAAACGTCCCCCCATGCCACAACACCCCAACACACCCGTATACAAACTTATTCCGCTCCTGATACTAACGCTCCTGGCCTGCACGCTGAGCCAGGCCCCGCTGCCTACCCACACCCCAGGGCCGATCCCGTCACATACGCCTCCCCCCAGCCAGACCGCGCAGCCTAGCCTCAGCCCATCCCCATCCCCGACCGCCTCCCCATCCCCCACCCTCTCCCCCACCCCAACCCAAACGCCTTCCCCTACCCCTTCCCCCACCCCTTCTCCGACACCAATAACGCTTGACCCTGAAAAGTTGGGAACCACAGCTTATAATGTCACCTATTGCCTGGCCGACAATAAGCCGTTGTTGATGGATATGTACTATCCCGACGAAGGCGACGGCCCTCTTCCGGTGACGGTTTATATTCATGGCGGAAGCTGGCAGGGAGGAGATAAAGCTGGCAGGTACGGTTTTCGCCTTATTAACCCCTTGCGAAGAGACGGCTATTTGGTAGTATCGCTCAATTATCGCCTCTCGCCGGAGTATCGTTTTCCGGCCCACATTCACGACGTAAAGTGCGCCATTCGCCATCTGCGTGCCAACGCGGGGAGCTACGGCCTTGACCCGGAGCGCATCGGCGTTATTGGGAGCAGCGCAGGGGGACATTTAGCCGCCCTTTTGGGAACCAGCGCAGGCGACAGTGTCATGGAGGGTCAAGGGGGATACCTTAACTATTCCAGCAGCGTTCAGGCTGTTGTAGATTTATATGGACCCATTAATACAGACTTTTTCTGCAATTCTAATATCATGCAGAACGTTTTTGGAACCGCGGATTGCCAAGCTGAGATCGTCACCAGCGCCAGCCCTCTCACTTATATTACGCCCGATGACCCGCCTTTTCTGATCTTGCACGGCGACGAGGATGACACAGTCCCCTTAAGCCAATCTAAAACTCTGCACGGCCTCTTGACCGCCGCCGGAGTGCCCTCTGAACTTATTGTGGTCGAAAACGCTGGGCATGGGTTCCCGATTGGAAGTGATTATATCTCCCCCAACTTGGATGAGTTGTTAGAGAGTGTGCTGGGTTTTTTTGACGAATATTTGAAGTTGGAGGTTGGAGATTAGATATTGGAGATTAGAAGTTGGAAGTTGGAAGTTGGAGATTGGAGATTGGATATTGGATATTGGAAGTTGGAGATTGGAATGCGCCTCCCCCAAAATTGGGGGGGGGGCATATTAGATATTGGAGGATCCCCATGAAACGCCGTTTATTGACACTCATTAGCATATTAATTCTCATCTCCCTGGCTTGCAACTTGAGCGGAGAAACCGCCCCCGAAACAGAAGAAGCCGTGCTCTCTCTTGCAGAGGAACCTTGCGGCAACGGAGTCTGCGACGGCCCCGAAAATGCGCAAAACTGTCCCGCCGACTGCGCAGAAGACGGCCCCGATT
>DAOUWT010000260.1 GCA_030666985.1 Chloroflexota bacterium | reverse complement strand
CCGCAGGATGTGGCCATCCTGCTTGAGCGTAGTGAAAAACCCTTTACGGATTTCCGCCGCAAAGTACTAGGCCATTAAATGATCGAGGCGGAAACGTATTCCGCCGGATTCCGCAGGCCAAACCCCATCGGAATGCCAAGGCACGCACAGCGCAACCCACAGGCTAGTGACGACCCCGCTAGAGCGTCCAAATCAATTCGTTACCACGCTCAAGGGAGATCGGCAGATCTCCCGGAGTAAGTTTTATATGGAAAACCTAATCCAAGCCAAAAACCTCACTAAAACTTTCGGCGATACCCTGGCCGTGAAGGACCTCAGCCTGCAAGTCCGGGCCGGGGAAATTTACGGGCTGGTTGGCCCGGATGGGGCCGGGAAAACGACCACGATGCGGCTGCTGTGTGGCGCCCTGCGGCTCGATAGCGGAGAAGTGCAGGTTGGCGGCTGCTCCATGCGCGAAAATCCCGACCAGGCCCGTGAGCAACTGGGCTACCTCTCCCAACAATTTTCGCTCTACGAGGAATTGACCATCCTCGAGAACCTGCGTTTCTTCGCCGAGGTACGGGGCATCAGCCGGGAAAGATGGTATGACCGCGCCCTAGAAATCCTCCGGTTTGTGGGGTTGGACGAGTTCCTCCACCGCCGGGCCGGGCACCTCTCCGGGGGGATGAAGCAAAAGCTGGGGCTAGCCACGGCCCTGGTGCATCGTCCCCGCGTCTTGCTGCTCGACGAACCCACCGGCGGCGTGGATCCCATCACCCGGCAAGATTTCTGGCAATTGCTCATCCAGCTCGTGAGCGAGGAAGCCATCTCCGTTTTGGTCAGCACGCCCTATATGGATGAGGCTGTGCGCTGCACCTACGTGGGATTCATGAAAGACGGCCAACTCATCGCCGAAGACCATCCCCAGGCCCTGCGTCAAAAGCTAGAGGGGCGCATCATCGAAATCCGAGGAAAGCCGCTCCGCTCGCTGCGGGTAATTGCCGCCGCCAACGAGCGCGTCCAAAGCGTGCAGGCCTTTGGAGACCGCTTGCACCTCCGCATCCAAGCCGGAAAGTCCCGCCCCGTGATTAGGGAACTCAAGAAAGCCGTCCGTGGTCAAGGGGCCGAGATCACGTCCATAGAAATAGTCCGCCCCAACCTGGAGGATGTTTTTATTGCGCTTTTGGAAAGTACGTAAAGCAATAGAACGCAGATGACGCTGATTCGGCTGATAAACGCGGATTAAAACCTATATTAAAAAATCCGCGAGAATCCGTGCCATCCGCGTCACCCGCGTTCCATTAAGAGAAAACCATGCAACCCGTTATCGAAACCCACAACCTCACCAAACGCTTTGGCACCTTCACCGCCGTGGACAAGGTAAGTTTCCGCGCCAATCCCGGAGAAGTGCTGGGATACCTGGGACCCAACGGGGCCGGGAAAACCACCACCATCCACATGCTCCTCGGCATGATACTCCCCAGCGCGGGGGAAGCTCAAGTCCTGGGCTACGATATCGTCAAGGAGCCAGAGGCCATCCGCGAGCGCGTGGGCTATATGTCGCAAAAATTCGCCCTTTATGAGGAGTTGACTGCCTGGGAAAACCTGCGCTTTTACGCCGGGGTCTACGGCGTCAGGGAGCACGCTCACCTGCAAAACACCATTTCCCGCGTGGGGCTGACCGGCCTGGAAAAAACCCCTGTCGCCGACCTCCCTCTTGGTTGGAAACAGCGTCTGGCCCTGGCCATCGCCATCGTCCACCGCCCCCAATTGCTCTTTTTAGATGAGCCTACCAGCGGCGTAGACCCCACGGCCCGGCGTGATTTTTGGGATTTAATTTACGAAATTGTGGCGGATGGCGTGACCGCCCTAGTTACAACCCACTACATGGACGAAGCTGAATACTGCGGACGGGTAGGCATCATGAGCCGGGGGAGACTCCTGGCCCTGGACGCTCCCTCCGCCCTGAAACGGGAGGCCCTGCCCGGCTTGGCGTGGGACGTGTTTGCCGAACCCTTGCTGCCATCCCTGAACGCGCTGGAGGGTCTGCCGGACATGCAGCGGGTGGGCCTGGCGGGAGACCATCTGCGGGCCATCACCGGGCGCGAGACACGTAAAGCAGACCTCAAACGCGCTCTGAAGGATGTGGCCACAAAAAGCGTCCGCGTCAACCGCGTTGAGCCAACCCTGGAAGATGTTTTCCTAGCTTTGGCGGATGCTCGGTAAACGTTGAACGCTTTAAACGCTCCAACGTTCTAACCATCCACCGCACCGATATACCAGCCCACTTGACACACAGAACACCTGTTCGTATAATAAAGACAAGCTACAATGTAAAACCTAATGAGTGAAACGTAAAACGTGAGAACGCGAATTCACTCATCACTCAATGTCGTTAAATTAAGAGAGTATGTCATTTCGAACGGAGTGAGAAATCTTGCCATCGTAAGTGAATGGTAGACTGAAACCAAGATTTCTCCTCGTCATTCGGCAAAAACCGCGCCGAAACCTCGTCGAAATGACATACCTGTTTGCCTAACTAAATGACATTGACTCATCACTTATTACTCGTCACTCATCACGGAGGTAAAAATGTCTGACCAAACCCAAGAAATCGTCATCGCTTATTGCGGCTTAGTTTGCAGCAACTGCGGCTCATACCTAAAGGGGAAATGCCAGGGCTGCCACAGCGACAAACCCATGAACAGAAATTGCAAGATCAAGGCTTGCGCTATGGATTTTGAGTATACGACTTGCGCTGAATGTGTAGAGTTCGCAGACCTCAAAGAATGTAAGAAGTTGAACAACCTGATCTCTAAATTCTTCGGCCTCGTCTTCGGTTCTGATCGCGTCGGCAATCTGAACCATATCCGAGAGATTGGATTGGACGCGTACGCAGTGGAAAAAGCAGCTTCAGGGGAAATGTAGAGCGAACATACACGCGACGCCCAGAAACAAGGATTGCACATGGGGGCATTTCAACGTGCAAATGTTTAACAGCCGATCTGGGAGACAGTCCCAACGGGTGAGTCCGGTGGAACTGGCGTTTCCCCTCGAGCAATTTATGCTGCATTCCCCCAGTCACCCAGTCCCTGATTCCCCAATCCGCATTCCACAATCCCCACCCCCTTCACTCCCGAAAACCATAATCCTCAATAATTTGATTGATGATGGCGATGTCTTCCTCAGTTAAATCGAATAATTGAAATCCAGTGTCGTAAAAATTGGGGTCAATATCAGGCTTACACCAGATACTCCGGGCTTCAAAACTAAGAACAGCTTTTTCATACAAATCTTCAGGGATACCCATGCTGAGAGAATAAACCGTGTCTGTACTCAAAGGGTTTTCACTTATGATCATAGCTCCTTCAGGAGTTATATTCCCCAAATATCCCAAAAATCCCCCTGTTTTCCGGTTAAATATCCGCGAATAGAACATGATATGTCGTCTTTCAAGTTTTCGGTATTCTCCCATTGCTCAACCTCCTAATGTTATTCCGGGCGCATCTACAAAACCTACCCTAAGTATACCAAAAAATTCGATAAATCATATAGGTTCACTCATTACCTGATTTCCTGCTCCCTAATTACCTGATATCCCAATACCCAATACCCAATACCCAATATCCAATATCCAAACACCCCCATCGTCGGCTATAATATATATCCACCTAACCACACAGGAGCGCACCATGCAATACAAATACCTCGGCAACACCGGCCTCCGCGTTTCGGAGCTATGTTTCGGAACCATGTCATTTGGGGGAGTTGCCAACCAAGAAACTTCGGCCCAAATGTTCCACCGCTGCCGGGATGCAGGCATCAACTTTTTCGACTGCGCCAACGTCTACCAGCACGGGGCGGCGGAGGAAATTCTCGGCGGCCTGATAGCCGATTGCCGCGACGAGGTGATCGTTACCAGCAAATTCTACTTTCCCATGGGGGATGACGTCAACGCCCGGGGCGGGTCGCGCAAACACATCATGGCCGCGGTGGAGGATAGCCTGCGACGATTGAACACCGACCACATAGACCTCTACTTCATTCACCGTTTTGACGAAAACACCCCCCTGGAGGTGACCCTCCGCGCCCTGGACGATCTCGTCCGGGAGGGGAAAATCCTCCACCCGGCGGCCAGCAACTT
>DAOUWT010000277.1 GCA_030666985.1 Chloroflexota bacterium | reverse complement strand
ATTAACCAACAACTTTTTAGCACTCCCCGCGCGGCACGCACCTTGACTTTGAGTTTGGTTAGCATTATACTGCCTGCGTATTTATACGCCGCGCATAAATACGCCGGGGTGTAGCGCAGAGGGTAGCGCGCCGCGTTTGGGACGCGGAGGTCGGCGGTTCAAGTCCGCCCACCCCGACTACAAATACTCAAATCGCAAACAAAACCTCTGGAAGTGAGAGACTTCCAGAGGTTTTTTCATTTAATGCCGAGAGTTTTAGCCTGCGCCACTCGCAAACTCATCACGCCTCACTTTTCACTTCTCACGTTTCACGCATACCGCCGTACAAAGCGGTCAATATGCTCTAAGGCCTGCTCAATCTCCCCATGTGAAGTGGCATAAGAGCAGCGCACGAAGCCTTCTCCTCCGGCCCCAAAGGCTGAACCGGGAACCACGGCGACTTTCTCTTCATCGAGCAAATTTTGAGCGAAGGCCTCGTCATCCATGCCCGTGGATGTGATCTCGGGGAAAGCGTAAAACGCCCCCAGCGGTTCAAACGTCTCCAAGCCAATCTCGTTCAGGCCTCCCACAATCAAATTTCGGCGCCGATTATATTTTTTACGCATCTCCTCCACATACTCATCCCCGTTCCGAAGCGCCTCCAGGGCAGCCAGTTGCGACACCGTGGGAGCGGACATGATCGTGTATTGGTGAACACGCAGCAAGCCGGTCATAACTTCGGCAGGAGCAGCCGCATAGCCAATCCTCCAACCCGTCATGGCATAGCTTTTGGAGAATCCGCCCAGCGTGATCGTGCGTTCCTTCATCCCTGGCAAGGCCGCAAAGCAAACGTGCTCTACGCCGTAAACCAGTTGGTCGTAAATCTCATCCGAAATCACTACCAAATCGTGTTTCTCGGCCAGTTTACCAATCTCCATTAGCACTTCGCGAGAGGCCACTGCCCCCGTGGGGTTATTCGGGTAGCCGATGAAAATGGCCTTTGTGCGGGGAGTGATGGCCGCCGCTATTTTGACCGGATCGGGTTGGAAAGCGTCTTCCATCTTGTTAGGAACCTCAACCGGAACGCCTCCCGCTAAAATCACCTCTGCCTGATAAGAAACGAAACACGGCGTGGGAATTATGATCTCATCCCCCGGCTCGGTGATGGCTGTCAGTGTCAGGTATAAAGCTTCTGAGACTCCCACCGTGGCGATGACCTCGGTAGCGGGATCGTAAGATACACGGTATCGCCTATCCAGATACTCGGCAACCGCCTCTCGCAGTTCGTAAATCCCCGCGTTCGAGGTGTAATGAGTCGCGCCACTTTTCAGACCTTGTATTCCGGCTCGCAAAATCGGCTGCGGGGTATCGAAGTCGGGTTCTCCGATTCCCAGCGAGATGACATCGTCCATGGTGGCTACAATATCGAAGAATTTTCGAATGCCGGATGGCTTAAGATTTACTACACGTTCCGCGAGATATTTCTTGCTCATACAGACTCCTCTGGTAGATTTGCAGGCCGGATTTTCCACTCGCGGCCCTCATGGGAATAAAAAAGTTCAAAAAGAGAACCCTGCTCGGTGCACACTAAAAAGCCTTTCCCAGTGGGGGTGCGCCAACGCTTGATGATTGACGCCACCTCCCAGTATCGCCCCTCCCACTCGAAGCCGGTGGGACGTTCCGGGTAAGCGGACTCGGCTCGGCAGTGCACCACGCTAGGCATTCTCTCTAAATTTCCACCTCTGCGTTATCACCCAGGTTCACGGTCACAGATTGGCCTTTCACTTTAGAATTTTGGCCGATTAACGTATCCCGCAGGATAACGTCCTCTACCTGGGAGTTTTTCTCGATAATCGCGTTCTGGATCACGCTGCCCTGGATGTGGCAGCCCTCCCCGATGGCAACGTGCGGCCCCAAGACGGAGGCCTCCACCTCCGCGGCTGGGTGGACGTAGACGGGGGGTGCAACTCTCACCCCGGGGCGTCCTGCCACCGTGGAGGAATTATCGTGTCCATGCTCCAACAAGTAGCGATTCGTCTCCAAAACGGCTTCCGGCGTCCCCGCGTCCAGCCAGACATCTACCTTTTCGGTGCGCATCTTGATCTTTTCAGCTTCTAACATGATGTTGATGGCATCCGCCAAGAAATACTCGCTCTTCAACTGAATGTCGCGCCGGATTTGCTCCTCGATGGCCTCTACCAACAACTCGCTCTGCCTGAAGAAATAAAAGCCCACCACGGCCAAATTATTATCCATGGATTTCGGTTTCTCGATCAGGCGCGTAACTTGACCTTTCCGGTTCACTTCAGCGACGCCAAAACGCCGGGGGTCGGGGACGGGCTGCACCCAGGCGACGATGTCCGATTCTTCATCAGCCAAGAAACCAAGGTCGCTCTCGATTAACGTATCGGCAAAGACCATCAGCATTGGCCCGGTGAGGTGCTCGCGGGCCAAATACAGGGCATGAGACTGGCCGCGCATTTCCTCCTGAACAATATAATGTACCTCAAATTCAGGATATGCTTCGGCCATATATTCTCTTACTCTATCACCCAGATAACCGATGATGAAAACGAACTCCACGTTCTCGGGGTCGGGCAGGGTATCGAACATGTCCAACACATGTCCCAACACGCTGTTGTCGGCCAGGTGGATCAGTTGCTTGGGACGGCTCCAGGTCTGCGGGCGGAGGCGTTTGCCCAAACCCGCCATGGGGATAACTATCTTCAATTTTTGTGACATGGGACTTTTCCTTTCTCTATATATGCGGAAATACATTATATCTGAGAAATGGGAAATGGAATATTGACAAATGGCTTAAGAAGTGAAGAGTGAAGAGTGACCTGTATTCAGTGGACAGTAGACGGTCTACCAGTTTCCCAATCCCCAATATCTAATATCCAATATCCAATCCCCAACCTACGGCTGTTCCAACCCATGCTCGTAAAGGAACGCCTGGTCTGCCAGGAGTTCCTGCGTGGGGGCGTCGGCGACTATTTGGCCGCCATCCATGATTACCATGCGGGGGAAGAGTTCATCCACCAGGCGCATGTCGTGGGTGGAGACCAGCATAGTGATTTCCATATCGTCCAGAAGTTCGATGAGTGAGCGGCGCGAGCGCGGGTCAAGGCCGCCGGTAGGCTCGTCGAAGACCAGAATATCAGGGCGCATGGAGAGCACGGTGGCAATGGCAATCCTCTTTTTCTCCCCCAGGCTGAGGTGATAGGAAAGCCGCTCAGAATAGGATTCCATCCCCACTTGCTGCAAGGCTTCGGCTACCCGAGCGCGGACCTCGTCAGGGGATAGGCCAATATGCAAAGGGCCAAAGGCTACATCCTCGAAGACCGTGGGGGAAAATAGTTGGTCGTCTGGGTTCTGAAAGACCATCCCCACGTAAGCCCGGATGAGGGGAAGGTTCTTATCAACAACGGGCAGGCCCATGACATGGATTTCTCCCCCACCTTGAAAAACGCCGTTAAGCTGGAGCAAGAGAGTGCTTTTTCCTGCCCCGTTGGGGCCGACCAGGGCAACTTTTTCGCCTTGGCCAACCTCCAGGGAGATGTCCTTGAGGGCCTGATGCCCATCTGGGTAGGTGAAGTTGACCTTTTGGAGGGTGATGGCTTTCGCGTCAAGGGTATCGGGGACAGTGAGGGGTTTGTCTTTAGGGTGGTGAATGGGCATAGTCTTTAGTCTTTAGTCTTTAGTCCCTAGTCCCTAGTCTCTAGTCTCTAGTCTCTAGTCCCTAGTCCCTAGTCTCTAGTCCCTAGTCTCTAGTCCCTAGTCTCTAGTCCCTAGTCCCTAGTCTCTAGTCCCTAGTCCCTAGTCTCT
>DAOUWT010000288.1 GCA_030666985.1 Chloroflexota bacterium | reverse complement strand
TTTTACCAAGCAGAAGACGCCATACAGTATCCCTTTTTGCCTGGATTCCAGCCGGTGTCCTCTCCCGATCTAGCCCCCCACCCACGGCAACCCCGGCTGCCCCCCCCCCGGCTCCCCCCCCCCCCACGTCCCCCCCTTCCCCCCCCCCTACCCCCCCCCCAAAATTCCCATCGCCCGCCTCCAAAGCCCCCGCCGTGATAATTGCAGCCGTGCTCGTGGCCGGGGCCGCAATTTTGGTGACGCTTATCCGCAGTTTTATCCGAAAATAAGTGAATCCGCGGGAGTTGGCGATCCCGCTCGAGCGTCTAAAGCAAATTTTCTCCACGCTCAAGGAGGATCGCCAGATCCTCCGTAGTACGTTCAAAGGAGTTGTTTATGTTTAGAGATTTGTTACTTGGGCCTATTGTGGGGGGATTGGACGACAACAGCGCGTACCTGTGGGGGAGGACAGACCACGCGGCGACGCTGCACGCCTGGGTGGGGGAGGAGGCGGATTTGAGCGGGGCGCGCCTGGGGGGGAGGTCTTTGCCCCTAACCAAGGGGGATGGTTTTGCAGGAGTGGCGCCGGTTGCAGGGCTTGAGCCTCAGACAACATATTACTACGCGCTCACGCTGGATGACACGCCCCCTTCACCCGAGGATGGTCCCTATCCCTCTTTTACCACTTTCCCACCCAGCGGTCAGCGAGAAAGTTTTTCGTTTTCGTTTGGCTCTTGTTTTCGTCCCACTGGCCCTGAAAGCGGGAAAACTTATGCCTCTATAGACGCTCATCGGGTAGAACACGGCCTGGCGTTTGGGCTTTTTTTGGGGGATCAGATTTACGCTGACGATTATATTAAGAATGGCATAGAACGGGTTGCCCAAACATTAGAAGATTATCGGGCCGTTTATGCTCACGTCTGGTCGCACGCGCATTTTCGAAATTTGCTCATGAATTTGCCAGCTTTTATGACGCTGGACGACCACGAGGTGGAGGACGACTGGACCTGGACGGACAGCACGCGCACCGAGGCAAAGCTCCCGTTTTGGGATAAGGTTATCCGCAGGATGCACGGACGTTCTCCCGAGGAGTGGCATCTGCCCGCCAGCCGGGTTCAGGCGGCTTTGCAGGCTTATTGGGAGCACCAGGGCATGCACTCTCCGCATTTTGAGCTTCCTCTCAATATTAATACTGAGGGGGCCTATACTTTTCAAGAAAGTGACCCCGGTTCCCTGGCATATACTTTCGAGTATGGGGCGGCGGCTTTCTTCGTTTTGGATACGCGGACGATGCGCGTTAAGGGCAAGGATGAACGCACCATGCTGGGCAAGGGGCAATGGGCGGCTCTCAAGGAGTGGTTGATAAGGGTAAATGACCAGTATCCGGTCAAGTTTTTGGTTTCTTCGTGCTCTGTGCTTTTTGATATGTGGGCCGACGTAGCCCGCGACCGCTGGGCGGGTTTCCCGGAGGAACGCGAGCATCTTTTACACTTTTTGGCTGCCAATGAAATTAAAGACCTTTTCATTCTGACGGGAGACTTGCACTCTGCGCACGCTCTCCAGGTGGATTTGTTCGGGCCAATGGGAGGGAGCATTCCCCTGTGGGAGTTCTGCGCCACTCCGTTCGAGCAAAATCAGAATTGGCTGGCAAAACGCACTTATAGAAAGCTCACCTCGGATGTGGTGAAAAGCCAGGATTTGCGTTTTCTGTACCTGGGGAATAATTTTGGGGTGGTTGATGTGGATTTCAATGAGGATGGGAATCCCAAAGTTACGTATACTTTGCACAATGAGACAGGGGCGGCTGTGGAAAGGGAGATAGTCTGGTAGTCGGATAGTCTGATAGTCTGGTAGTCGCTAGTCGGATAGCCGCTAGTCTGGTAGTCGCTAGTCGGATAGTCGCTAGTACTTCACGGCGGAAATCCGTAAAGGGTTTTTCACTACGCTCGAGCAGGATGGCCACATCCTGCGGGTAGAGTACGGGGAAGTGGCCTTCCCCTCAGAGCAAGGCAGATTAACCCTACAAGGACTTCCGCCGACGTGTACTAGTCGGATAGTCTGATAGTCGCTGGTCAGATAGTCGTTGAACAGGCTCACCACAATACCCCAAGGTCATGCTTCGCAGGGAAACTTGCTACTTGCAGACTTGCCACTTGCAGACTTGCCACTCGCGCACTCGTACACTCGCACACTCTCATGTCCCATCCTCTCATAGAATCTCATTTACCCCAATTAATGAACTTCGTCTCGAAACTAGCCCAGGAGTACGAGTCTGGTAAGATCACATCCTGGGATACAATGCGCAGAAAAGTTTTCGCTTTCTTCACGCCTGAGGTGATGAAAAGAGTTGAAGGTGTCGCTCCCGGCTGGGAGAAGATGGCTTCTTATAGCGAGGGGCTTACCTTGTTACACGTAAATTCCGCTCTGGCAGCCTTGCTCCTCTGCCCAGAATTCGAAGAGGCAACTCCCCGCCAACAATCGCTCATGAAGTGGGTAGTTTTATTCCATGATGTTGGAAAAAAAGCCCGCCCAGGGGGACGCGACTTGACTCACAGCTTCCGGTCGGCGGCCATGAGCGGAGAAAACTTGCCGCGCTTGGGATTTCCCACAACGCCTGAATACAGCAAAGGCATCCAAGACTGGGTAAGTCTAACAAACTCAGCCGTCATCAAAGACAAGAAAACGGGGGTTGAAATTCAGGACAATAACAAATTACCTGAAATAATGAAGGGCATTGAAGCTTTATTCGGCCATCACACACCAACAGCCCTCGTAGTGAAAACAATCCTCTTTCACAATTCCATCACCGTGGTGGAGGAATGGCCCCAAGCCGCGCCGCTCACTAAAGCAGAAATGCGCCAATATCTTGATGATGAGTTGTTTTCCCTGTTGAAGATCATGACACTGGTAGACAATGATAGTTGGTCGTTATTCAACTTGCCGAAAAAGGAAAGACACCGTCATGAAACTTTGGAAACATTCCGAAGGATCAAAAGGATTAAATGATGCAGAGGATGCAAAGGATACAGAGGATACAGAGGATACAAATGAGCCAAAGATACAGAGGAAGCAAAGGAACAGCAAAAAATTCCCTTTTTTGCTATTCGCATTCGCCTTGGCACTCTTCCTACTAAGTGGATGCCGAACCACGCAAAAAGCCTTCAAAGGCATGGAGCTTTATAGCTGGCAAGATGAGATCGGCGTGTGGCAATTCTCGATCCTTCCCGGCACAAATAGGAACAAAACCGTATCCGAAGTAAAAGAAAGTCCTTTAACCACCAGAGAGGTCAAGGCTAAATTCTGCCGGATGGCAAAAGGCGAGCAAGTCTTTTGGATGCCCCAAGCTCAAGACTCTGCCACAGGTGAAGCCCACACATTTCCCCTCCCCCCTGGGAAAATCATCGCGGGAATAGAAGCCCTCGCCGCTGATTGTGAAGTTGAGATTACCAATCCCCTCAGATAACGCCCCGCTCAATGTCAGTATGGATAGCGATGGTCCTCAACCAAGCGGCAACCCTATGGCAAGGCACCGTTCGGTCGGAAGACCTTCACTATCCTTGGACAATGGAGATTCGGCAGCCTTAACTAAATGACATTGACTGAACACTCAATGTCATTTAGTTGTAGTATGTCATTTCGAACGCGTTTCGTACCGAAATAGGAGAAATCTTTC
>DAOUWT010000180.1 GCA_030666985.1 Chloroflexota bacterium | reverse complement strand
CCCGTAAATTCCTAGAGACCCCAAAACTAAAAAAAAGTTCCTGGTAACCAGGAACATTTCTAAAAAGCACCCCCACTGCGACTCGAACGCAGGTCTTCGCCTCCGGAGGGCGACACTCTATCCACTGAGCTATGGGGGCAAGTGGCCTATATTTTACCAAAGGGAGTGTGCTTGGGCAAGGAAGGTGTTCGGCATATTGCTCAATCTCCCCCTAAAAAAAGTATCCCTGTCCCTACGCGTTTTCCGTCTGCCCACAACGCTATCCCCGCCATCAAAACGCTGACAAGCAGCAAAAAGGGAGGCTGCACGATCACGCCCCAAGCCACGCCTACCATCACGGGTACTTCCCCCAACATGAGCGTAAATCTTCCGTATTCATAGGCTTGTAGTTGCTGGATGGTGGCCCACTCCAGGAGCAGGCCAAACAGCGCTCCCGCGATGAGCTGCCAGACTTGGAGCAACCCCGCCTTTCGAGCCTGGACGAAGCACAGCAGGAAGAGGATGCTTACAACTATTTCAAAACTGAGGAAGTAGATATTTGGCATGAGTGGTATTTTACCGCTCTGTTCTTGATGTTACTCCAACGGCCACCGGGGGATAACCTCATCAATCTCCCCCATCAGGCGCATCGTCTCCCGTAGGGCCACGACCACCTGCCCGTAGTGCCGCACATCATCGAAGGTTAGTTTCCAATTAGCGGCTTTGCGGTCTTTGAGCCATTTATGCAACACCTGATAGCCGCCGATTTGGAATTCCCATACGGCAGCTTCAATGCCCTCGAAATATTGCTCCTCATTGATGTAGATGCGGCCCTGCTCCAATTGTTCTCCTATTTGCGGATTCTCTTCGCCGGGCGCGTAGTATCGTGGATGGCGGCTAATGACCTCATCGGAACCAGGGATGGGATAGTTCACGCCGCTTTGCTCTAACACATCAGCATCCATCAAATGTAAAGAGACCAATTCCCGCCCCTTTTCGGCCAAAGCACGGAAGAGGGCTAGATCGCTTGTGATAGGCAACCTCGGAAAGTCAATTTTGAGGAATTCGGCGTAGCGTTCGCGGTAGGTGGGGGAATGGAAGACGGCGTAAGCGTAGTGGAAGATGTCTTCAGGGCCGAAGTTCTCTTGTAGGTCACCGCGCCCGTCTGGAACGAATCCTAGCTCTAGCTTTTCTTTCGTATAGGCAATGAATTTTAGCGAAAGGTTGGGGCGGCGGGTTGTGTAGGGGGCTGGTTCTTCAAAGAGACTCATGGTGAATGCGCCGCTGCCGCCGTGTGTTTTTTTCTTTTCTCTAGTGTTGTTGTAGAGGTAGAGGGGGAATAAGACGGAAGTTCCTCGATTGCTGAAAAAAATTCTGTCGTCGGCAATGACATCTGTAGCCATATAGTGAGTGTGTGGTGGACCAACGACTTGTCGCATAGTTAACAGGGACAGATTACTGTGAAGCATGTGTTGCATGATATTTGACCGTGAGAGTTCAATAAGATCATCAGAATAGTAAATTGATCGAATGTCAAAAGGGCGATAGAGGCATTGTCTAAAGAATTCTTCCCAGTTTTCTTGATTTTGAAGATTATTCCGCGATTTAGATAATTTCCAATCGCGAGTATTGTTTAAATCAAAACGCTCTCGAATACTTTCATCAGAATATTTGGCGTCGCGAAATACCTGGATTCTTTCTAGTAATGTCTCTTCATCAAAATCAATCACAAAGTCGTCCCGGTGAGTTTTGATACCACTTGAGTGTACAGGGAAAATATCAGCCACGCTCCAGCCGCGCTTATATTCATCCATCAAACTAAAATCTTTCGGCACGAAGAAGTAATGCGGAGCTTGAGGATTGAGTTTTTCCCACTCGGTGTTATTAACATCATGGTCGTTGAGAGCGTTATACTTACTTTTGCGGCATCCCCACAGGTCGGCGTAGTAGATGCGCGCCAAGACCTCTGAGGTCTTCGAGACCTCGGAGGTCTTGGCCGGGGGCAACTTCACAGCCAAAATAATTCCCACGCCCTGACGAATATCGAAAACATTCTCGTCTTTCCCGCCATCGGGAGCGGTTTCCCCCATCAGGGCGTTGCCGTGCAGGTTGAGAATGTAAATCTCGTCAAAATCTTTCATCAACTCTTCTCTCATCCCGCGATGAATTAATCCCGAAAGATAAGAATGATTGGTGATCATCCCAATTAGGCCATGCCCGGTCTGGTTTATGCGATGGTGGGCAAAGCGCAAAAATTTGATGTAATCGTCCGAGAGGGGTTGAATGTTGCGCTCATCACGCACGGCCCGCTTGTAGCGATTCATCAGCCTTTCGATATACTCCCCTTTATTCGCTGAACTGACCGAGTAAGGCGGATTGCCCAGCACTACCATAATGGGTTTGTCTTCTTTGATATCGGCGGCGGCGTTGGCCTCTTCGGTGATATAACTGGCAAAAGCCGCGACTTCCTCCTGGAAAATTGGCTTCCCCAGAGAGTTGGTCAGGTAGACGCCCAGACGTTGATTACCTTGAAAAGTATAGCCCATCTCCTGAAGTTGAATCCCCAGTTTCATGTGCGCCACAGCGTAAGGAGCCATGAGCAGCTCGAAGCCAAATAAACGCGGCAGGAGTTGATTTTCGGCGTAATCGTCCCACATCCCGGCCATGCCCATTTTGTTCAGGGTCTCATAAACGTGCTGAACGACAAAATATAGAAAAGTGGCTGTGCCTACCGCCGGGTCAAGGATGAGGGTGTTTCGGTCTGCTAATCCATCAGGTTTATCGAAACGAGTTTTGAGTAGATGGTCTAGGGATCGCACAATATAGGTCACAACCGGCTCAGGGGTGTAATACACGCCCCGCGCTTTACGCATCTTGGAATCATAAGTTCCCAGGAAAGTCTCGTAAAAATGGACAACAGGGTCTTCTTGGCGAGTGCTTTTCCCAAAATCCTCGAGAATGGCTTCCATGTCTGCTCTTTGCAAGAGATGGGCAATATCGTCTACCAACCAGGCGACGCGCTCGTCGAGGTCGGGGCCGGCAATTTCGTGGAATAATTTACGGAGGAACGGGTTGGTTTTTGGGAGATTCCAGGCTGCTTTCTGGCGGGTAAACGTTTCACCAACTGGTATCCGCACCCGGGCGGCGAACAGCCCATAAGTGATGGTTTGGGCGTACATGTCGGCAAATTCCGCCACGCTCAAATCGGGGATTAAAGTATCCTGAAAGGCGGTCAATTGGCCGTGCAAGACCCCGGAGGCCTGCTCTTGGAGAAAGGCTTCTTGGAGTACGTCTCGCAACATCCGCGCCAAAGAGGCCATGTGTTCTGCAAGTTTCTCTGGGCTAGAAATACTCGACCCCTGGTAGGCCAGGAAGCGCGTCAGCAGGTCGTGAACTTCTTTTTTTCCTTCTGCTTTAGACTGAATGTCGCTGCCATCGTGTTTCACTTCCCCCAATTTGGCCTCAGCGTGAAGCTCACCCTTCACGTACCACCTAAAAGAGAGATAATCCGTGAGAATGAGATTGTTCAACGAACCGCGATAACGTCCCATTTGCTCCGAGCGTTCTTCGCGGTGCAAGTCCGTGTCAATGTCTTTGGTTTCAAGATACCCAATGGGAGCCTCTCCCCGCAGGATGATGAAATCTGGCGCACCGCACTCCACGCGCTTGGGATCGTTGATGGCTTGTACACCGTCAGCCAACGCTTCCAAGAGTTCTTCCAGCGCGGGACGGTGAGAATATTCGGTCGCTTGGCCGGTCTTGAACTTGGCGCGGAGATTGTTCAAATAGGTTGTGATTTGCGTTGTCATAGCGAAGCCTTTTTTGTACGCTAGGCGGTAGGAGGTGTAATGGTATTTTACCAAAGAAATGTTCTAAATTGGGCTTCCCTGATACCTAGTCACTAATTTCCTGATTCCTAGCCTTTGCTTCACTCACCTTCCCCATGGCATATTCCGCCAGGGCCGTAATTGTCAGGCTGGGATTAACCCCCAGGTTAGCGGGGACTATAGAGCCGTCCACAACGTAGAGACCGGGATAATTGTGGATCTGGCAATTGGAGTCAACCACCCCCTCCGCGGCATTCTCGCCCACCGGGCATCCTCCCAAAATGTGGGCCGTGGTGGGGATGTCGAAGAGAGTTTCCCCCAGCGATCCCTGCGGAATGCCGCCAATTTTCTCCGCAAAGGACTGGGTGACGGCGTGTCCCGCTGGGATGCGGGCCGGGGCGGTGTGCTCCGGGTCGGGGTCGGCTATCAATCCCCGGCGGTAAAGCGTGTAGAGGCTCCGTCCCAGCCGCAGGCGCATGCGATTATCCACCGTTTGCATGATCAACAAAATAGTCGTCTTTTGCGCCCAGCCGGGCAAAATGTGAGTGTGCAGGGTCTCTATGGGATGAGTGAGAAAGGCTTTGAGAACAGCTCCTAGATGCGCCCAAAACCCGCCTTTGGCGTTTACCAGAGGGAGGGCCAGGAAGCGCATCAGCCCTGAACCTGGGGGATAGCGCACGGGTTCAACGCGGGTGGTTTCATCGGCTTTGCAAATGGAGGTGATGGTGATGCCGTTGGCGTAGTCGGTGTCCTTGTTCCGTGCCACGCCGCCCATAAGAGCCTCGTTGTTGGTGCGGACGAGCTGTCCCAGTTGGGAGGAGACGAGGGGCAGGGTTTGGACGGTATCTCGGCAGTGGAAGAGCAATTTTAGCGTCCCCAGCACCCCGGCGGAGAAAATGACGTTGCGGGCGCGGATATGTTTGCTGGCCCCTTTTATGAGGGCTGTGCTGCGGTGGTAGATGACTTGGTAGCGGGCCCCGTCTGGTTGCTCCCCGGCGAGAGTCTCTCTAGGGAGAGGGCGCACCTGGCTGACCTTGGATTCCGCTGAAATTTGCGTGCCCCATTTTTCGGCAAAATAGAGGTAATTTTTGGGAAGGGTGTTCTTGGCGTTGTAGCGGCATCCCACCAGGCATCCCCCACAATAGGTACACCCCGCGCGGGTGGGGCCGCCTCCCCCAAAGTAGGGGTCGGGGATTTCCTCTCCCTGCGGGGTAACACCATCCCCAAAGTAAACTCCCACCTCGGTGGGGCGGAAAGTATCCCCCCAGCCCCGCTCGGTCACGATCTCCCGGATAACCTCATCCGCCTCTCTGAGCTGGGGATTGGTCGTCACTCCCAGCATTTTGAGCGCGGTCTGATAGTGCTGCCCCCATTGTTCGCCCCAGCCCGTGAACTTCTCCCAGATAGGGCGGCTAAAAACCTCAGGGGGAGGGATTTCCAGGACGTTGGCGTACCCCAGGCTTCCGCCTCCCACGCCGCGCCCGTGGAGCACCATGACGCCTTTGAGGATGCTGACCTGGAGGATGCCGAAACAGCGCAGGGCCGGCGCCCAGAGGTATTTCCACACTTTCCAGTTCGTGGTGGCGAAGTCCTTGTCGCGGTAGCGTTTGCCTTCTTCGAGGATGAGGACGTCGTACCCTTTTTCGGCCAGGCGCATGGCGGAGACGCTCCCGCCGAATCCGGAGCCGATGATGACATAGTCGTAGGTGGGGTCTAGGTGAGGGGTCATTTTTCCTTCCTTGGTGGGGGATACTCTTCTAGCGTGTAGGGGGATGCAAAGGTATACATGGGTATATATGGGTAGACATGGTACACAAGGCGATTCCCCCCCAGTATTGAGGGGTCAGGAGGGCAGTAGGCAAGTGAACTCTCGTCCTTTGTAATCTTACCATGGAATTGTCAAGAACATAGCGATATGCCAACAGGGCGATTGCATATAACGTTGATTAGAAAAGAAACTATTGTCTCACTGCTCAAAGGGGATCGCCCGTCTCACTGCTCAAAGGGGATCGCCCGTCTCACTGCTCGAAGGGGATCGCCCCTCTCACTGCTCGAAGGGGATCGCCAGCTCCCCTGGATTCCGCACCCGAT
>DAOUWT010000003.1 GCA_030666985.1 Chloroflexota bacterium | reverse complement strand
GTTCCAGGATGGAACGGCCTAACCTCGGAGGTCTGCCAAATTGAGGTGGGAGAGGTGAACGGTTACGACCTGCCTGCTACCTGATACCTAATACCCGATTTCCTAATCCCTGCTCACCGAACTAACATACTAACATCGAACACAGGTGCCGAATGCGTCAACGCGCCGCTGGAAATAAAGTCCACGCCAGTTTCAGCGATAGCGCGTACCGTTTGTAAATTGACATTCCCAGAGGCTTCCAGGGGGACACGCCCAGCCGCGAGTTCCACCGCCTGACGCATGATCGCCAGGGACATATTATCTAACATAATGCGGTCTGGTTCTAGGGTTAAGGCTTCTTTTACATCGTCCAAGGTTTCGGTTTCGATCTCGATAGGATATTTAGTGCCATATTTTTGGCGCACGCGCCGCACCGCCTCAGTGATCCCGCCGGCCCCGTCGATGTGATTTTCTTTTATGAGCACCATATCGTATAAACCCAGGCGATGGTTCTGCCCTCCCCCCAAGCGAACGGCGTACTTATCCAGGAGACGAAAGCCGGGGGCCGTCTTGCGGGTGTCGAGGATCACCGTTCCGGTGCCATCCACCGCGTCCACGTAGCGGCGGGTCAAGGTGGCGATTCCCGACAAACGCCCCAAGAAATTCAAGGCGACTCGTTCTCCGGCCAACACGGCCCGGCCAGCGCCAGAAACCGCGGCCAAAACATCTCCCGCCTTTACAAATGCGCCATCCTCTTTTTTGCGGGCAAAAGTGATTTGGGGATCAAGCAGGGCAAATATAGCTTCAGCGAGGGGTAAACCGGCCAGGACGCCGTCTGCTTTGGCGATGATCTCTCCCTCTAAGAAAGTATTGGCTTCTAAGGTGGCTGCGCTGGTCACGTCTCCTTGAGAAATACTTGGGGCAAACGGCGCCAAATCAGCTACCGGGGATAAATCTTCTATCAGGCTAAGCTGTAAAAGCGTAAGAAGACCTGAATGCCTCAATGCTGGCGGCAATTTATCCCGCACTGGCGCGAGGTAATCAGATTCAATTTTGGTTCGGTTTTTGTTCAGGATTCCTTTCTCCTTGTGGCACACATGCACTTGAGTTGCTCGCAAGCATGATAACACTTTTTAGAAGAATTCAAAGAGTACCTCATTTCTCATATAGGGCGACTGTATATACAAACGTGATTTCAGTAAAATTCGCTCCGGGGGATCCGTTTTTATCTGTGCAAATCTGCGTGAATCTGCGTCCAATTCCGGTTGCACCACCACATGTGGAAAACACTCCGAAATATTGACAAATGCAGTGTATTGACTAATAATAATCAATATGAGATCAAAGCGAATGAACGAGTATAAATTGAAGAGGTAAACGAATCATGCAAACACAAACAGCAACTCAATCTAAAGACTACGCCCAAATGATAGCTGACCTCGTGACAGAAATGCCCGTTGAGCGTGCTGCGCAGGCGTATAACTTTGTCCGCTTTTTGCAAACCAGGCCTGCACATACGCAGGTAGTTGATCAAAGTGATGATTGGTTAGACAAAGAAGAAACCGAGACAGAAGAACTCCGTACCAGCGAAGAAAAATAGGATGAATTGTTTGCCAAGCCAGGAGGAAGGCGCGTGATGCGTGAAATGGCACATGAAGCACTTGAGGAGTATCATGCTGGACAAACCACCGACATAACGACCACTAAAGACGGGCGGCTCGCGCCAAAATGAACTCCCAGGCGACTCCGAAATTTTGGAAGTTTTATGCATTGTAGCGCCAAATCGTTAGCCAGCCAGATTCACCAAGAGTTATTTATTAGGTCGAAAGGATTAGCTATGTGTCAAAAAAATTACTTTCATTTAGGTGTTTTCTTATGTAGTCTCATTTTCATATTTGGATGCAAATCTGCACCAGAAGTGACAGCAACAATAGAACCTTCTCCAACTGAGATTGAATTGACGGATACTCCTTTGCCAACTGCAACATTAGTGCCCACTAATACGCCTACACCTCAACCGACCTCGACTGTTACACTAACGCCTACTCAGACTTATACACCTACTGTCGAGTCGCCTACCTTTCTAAGTGAATATCTAAATAATCCAACAGTTGTTAATGAATATGACTTAGATTACACATCTTCGTTTATGTGGAAGTACGAGAATGGGAAATTTTCGGAGGGGCAAATTATACTGAATAAAACTACAGGCTGGGATGCATACTTCATTACAAAAGACAGTTTCTCAGAGAATCATGCAATATTTGCACGCTTTTCACACGGGTCAGGAGCAAACTACAATATTGGAATCCAAACTGGCGAATTTGGAACATCTAGTTTTCGAGGTTGGTCAGTTCATGGGGGAGACGTAACAAATATGAGTAACCGACACGGCGATGAGTGGTTAGGATACCAGCCTCTTATTGGCAATCTAACTCAAAAAGCGAATGATTGGAATTACATATTGTTGGCTGTTAAATCTGATGGTGAGTTCTTAGCAGTAATGTGGGATGCAAATGATCCAACAAAAGTTGTCCATTATAATCAGGTATTTGGAGAAGAATGGATAGAAAAAGATTGGCGTTTTCGTATTGGCTCAAAAGGGGGAGAGGTGTATCTTGACACCTTAATGCTCATTTCATTCGATGACTTTCAATAGGTGAATGGCTGCCTACCGTTGAATTGTAATTGTTCACCTCCCTTCCCCAAATGTACGCTTAGGAACCGCGTTCCTCCAAGGACCGCGGTTCCTAATAGGGAGTGTGAACGGTTACGTTGAATTACATTGTCAACCCCCAGGGGGGTACTTCGTAATGGTGAAAGAGAAAAAAGGCAATCCACGCTTGACAGTACTAGACTATGAGTTTATTCCTCAACCTCTGCCCTCAGTTCGGCAGCGGTGGCGTCTAATTCTTCCAGCATCAAAGGAATATCTTCTGCGTTGCCTTGGAGAATACACTTAAAAGCATCAAAGACAACTCGACGAACCGATTTCCAAGATGTCATAAATGGTTCAACTTGACCATACTCTAACAAATCAAGGCCGTACCCCCATTGAGGATGTTCAATCCCGTAGTCCTCAAGTAAAACCCTAGCACTCTTGCGAACCGGATAATATGCACTCCAATCGCTCCACTCTGCTTGTATCTCAGGCGAGGTGAAATATTTCAAGAACAACCAAATCGCAAGTTTCTTCTCAGGCGTAGTGTCAACAATACCGAAATACTGCCCATAAGTATTCACTGCTTTTGTGCCATCCGGGCCAACAAAAGAGAGTACGGTCCACTCATCCTCTGTGGCATCTTCTGTCTCGAAGGCTCTATCCAGGTAAGGAATCTCAACGTTCGAACTCATGATGAAGAGGGCTTGCCGGGTCGCGAATTCGGGATTGGGGTAAGTCTCGGTGGGGAAAGCGCATCCTTCATCCCACATCTCTTTCCAGATGGCAGCAACTGCTTGGGCAGCGGCGGAGGTGAAGTCGTAGGCTGTGCTATCATCGGCGAGTCCATCATCGCCATACACGAATAACCAAGACATAACATTTGTAGCTCCTGGGTAAAGAACTAAACCACCAGTACCATCATTTTCAGGGTGCTCATCAGTGTTATTAGCTGCCGCAGCGGCACAAGCCTGTTGCTTCAATTCAACAGAAGTCTGGGGTGGGTTTTCAAAGCCCAACTCTTGTGCCCAGGTCTTGTTATAGAATAAAACATTGATCGTCTGGCTCAAGGGAAAGCCAACCCTAACTCCATCGGCAATCGTGGCGCTATCAAAAATACTCTGGTAAAAATCAGCCTTTTCCTCATCCGTCAAACCAACAGTAGGATTGTTGATATAAGGGGTAATATCCACTACTCTATCGTCTTTATACCATTCCGCTAAAACAGCGGAATTGGACAAAATGGCATCAGGCAATTTACCCGATTCGGCAGCAGCAAGAATATCCTCTTCTGCATTCTCGTAAGTGTTTAATTCAACGACAATCCCCCATTCGTTTTCAGCGTTAAAAGCATCAACAATAGCCATCATCCCTTCGGCGTGTTCCCCATAATTCAAAACCCGCCAAACTTCTATTAAAACGCCTTCAAGCTCCGAGAATTCAACCCCCATAGCTTCGGATACAGGTGTCATTGTAGATTCATGCGGCGCTACTTCAGTTACTTCCGCATCTTTTGTTGGGGCAACTGTTTCTGTTATTGGGATAGCTGTCTCTGCTCGAGCAGCTTCTGTGGTTTCCTCTAATGCACTTGAGCCACAAGCATTTAATGAAAAAGCGATTAATATAACGACAGGCAAAGTTCTCTTTAGCACGCCGCTTTCCTCCTCTATAAGTTTTAGCCTAGATAAAAAGAGTGGGCAATAGTCCTGAGACTATGCCCACTCTTCTATTACACTACTTGAAAAAACTCAATCGTAAGGTTATTCCTCAACCTCTGCCATCAGTTCGGCAGCGGTAGCGTTCAATGCTTCGAGAATCGGGACAATATCCGGGATGCCACCTTGAAGAATTTCGTAGAAGGCATCGCCCAAAGTGCGGCGGACTGAACTCCAAGAAGAATGGTTGGGTTCGGCATGACCGTATTGAACCAATTCTCGAGCTGTGGCCCATTTCGGGTTTGCTTCTTGGTAGTCTGCCAACAAATCAATTGTACTCTTGCGAACAGAGAAATAACCACTGGCCTTGATCCACTGTGCTTGGGCGGCGGGGCTGGTGAAGTACTTCAAGAACTCCCAACCGGCAACTTTCTTTGCGGGGGTGGTGTTGACAACGGCTAGATACTGACCATAAGCATCAACTGCTTTCTGTCCATCCGGGCCAACAAAGGGGATCAAAGTCCACTCATCGTCGGTGGCGCCTTCATCTTCGAAGGCCTTCTCCTGGTAGTAAACACCCGCGCTGGAGCTCATGGTTGCGAGAGTACCGCGGCTAGCAAACTCGGGGTTGGGATAACTTTCGGTGGGGAAAGCACAACCTGCATCCCACATCTCTTTCCAGATGGTAGCTACTGCAACAAAAGCGTCAGAAACGAAGTCATAAGCAGTGCCATCATCTGTTAGGCCGTCGTCGCCATAAGCGAATATCCAAGACATAACGTTGGAAGCGCCAGCATACATTACCAAACCGCCAGTGCCATCGTTATCAGGATCGTCATCATTGTTATTGAATTCTGCAGCCGCACAAGCTTGTTCTTTAAGTTCGGCAGCGGTCTGAGGGGCGTTCTCAAAACCTAGCTCTTGTGCCCAGGTATGATTGTAGAACAAAACATTGACAGATTGGCTAAGGGGAAGCCCTACGCGTGAACCATCGGCAATCACACCACCATCAAGAGCGCTCTGATAAAAATCAGCTTTCTCTTCATCGGTGAAACCACCAACTGGGTCACTGAAATAGGGGTTAAGGTCTGCAAGAGCATCAACGCCATACCAGCTTGCGAGAGCGTTGTTATAGCCAACCAACACTGTAGGAACATCACCAGATTGAATAGCAGCGTTGAAGTTATCTTCAAGGTCGCTATAACCACCTTGATTCTCGGCTATTACGGTGATTCCGTATTCGTTGGTGTTGTTGAATTCTTCTACAACAGCCAGGAAAGCTTCTTCTTTTTCCTCGCCCCAGACGTGCCAGAATTTGATCTCAATACCATCAAGCTCAGAAACAGGAACACCTGCAATCTCTGGCTCAGGCTCAACTTCTTCTACTTCCTCGACCTCTACTACAGGTTCGGGAGCAGGGGTCTTGCAAGCTGTCAGTACCATGGTGAAAACCATGACAACTAACATAATGATAGAAAGTTTCTTATACATAGATTGTTCTCTCCTTGAGAAATACTAAAAGCTACATCGCACCTAACCAAAAGAAAATATTTGGACGGTCACGATGAACAAAACAACGTTCACTAGTTTACCACAAAAAATGGATTATCTGAGGGTTATCACCTCCTTGTAATTAGGTAGCGGGGTGACGAGGTAACGAGGTAACGGGGTGATGTGGTGGCGAGGTGATGTAGTGATGAGGTATTCGCACATTCGCCATTCACCCATTCGCCATTCTGCCACTACCCTTTCAGCCCACTGCGGGCAATACTCTCTGTAAATTGTTTTTGGGTGAAGAAATAAATAATTAGAATAGGAATAATAGTAATAAAAGCCCCGGCCATCATCAAGTTCAACTCCTGACCGGCTTCATCAATAAAGGTATATAAACCAACCGCAATGGGACGCCAATCGTCGTTGTTGGTCACTAGCAAAGGCCACGCCAGAGCGTTCCATGAGCCAATAAAAGAAAAGACAACAATGACCATCAGGGGCGCTTTCGCCAAAGGCATCACCACCTTCCACAAAAAGCGTAAATGCCCGGCCCCATCCATCCTGGCCGCATCAAAAAGCTCATCAGGTACCTGGGCAAAAAACTGACGCAAGAGAAAAACAGAAAACACGCTTCCCATAAACGGGATTGTGAGCGCGGGCCAATTGTTGATCCACGGGATAGGGCCAATGCGCCCTATCCACGTTACTGTCAAAAAGTTAGGAATAATCAACACCATGGCGGGTATCATCATTGTACTCAACATAATGCCGAAAATCAAATCCCGTCCAGGGAACTTGATCCTGGCAAAGGCATAAGCCGCCAGCACAGAAACCGTAAGCTGCCCCGTCAATGTGATAGCCGCAATCTTAACGCTGTTGAGAAAGAAATTCGAAAACTCCGCTCGCTGCCAGGCTATGGCGTAATTTTCAAAATGTAAGCTTGAAGGTATCCACCGTATGCCTTGAGCTTCTCCCAAAGACATGAAAGACGTCAAAATCATCCATATAAAAGGAGTAATAGCAATGAACAACCCAAAGAGTAAAGTAAAATATGTAAATCCTTTTTGGAGCCATCTCTGGACACGCCCCCAAAGAGCTAACTGAGAAATTTGTACATTATCCATAAAACACCTTTGACCCCTGAACTTTGTTATTGATATACATTAGGCTCAAAATGATAGCGAAAAGCACAAAAGCCAAGGCCGAGGCATAGCCATAGCGCAATTTCTCGAAAAATTCCGTAAACACCATAACGCTGAAGGTATCCACGGTGCCTATGGCCTCCTGCTGCCTCATCACCCAAATATGCCCAAAAGCCTTGAACGTGCCAATAATAGCTATCAAAGACAAAAAGTACGTGGTGGGCGACAACAAGGGGAAAATAATATGCCTAAAAACTTCCCATTTGCCGGCCCCATCAATCTCGGCCGCTTCAATTAACTCAGTGGAAATGTTTCCCAGCCCCGCCAGGTAAATCACCGTGTCGTAGCCAACATAAGTCCAAATGGAATATATCATGATCACGACCAAGGCCATGCTCGGCCCCGCAGCCCAATCGGGAACCGCGAACCCCAGCGTCTCGCCCAGCATAGTGAAAATACCTTGCGGCTCCCGTATCCACTGCTGTGGTTCCAGGTTCAAAGCCAATAATAATTGATTCAGAGGGGCTTGGTAGCGGTTGGAAAATAACTGCCTAAAAACAGCCGCACTAGCCACCGTGGGAGTGACATAAGGCAAGAAAAACATAATGCGGAAAAAGTCAGAACCCCAAAATTTCTGAAATAGTAGAATGGCCAAAGCCAGCGAAAACGACAATTGAAACGGAACCGTCCCCAAAGAATAGAAAATCGTCACTTTGAGACCTTTCCACAAGTCCTTGTCGCCAGACGCCATCACAATGGGAAGCTCTCCAATCAGCAGCCACGCCCCCACCAGCAATCCCAACGCCCCCAGCAGACGTCCCGCAAAGGCCCAATTAGAATCTTGCCGGGCGGCGCTCTGCCAAACCTTCCATCCCGCCACTAACAAAATAACCCCAGACCCTATGGTAATGATTTGCGGCCAAATGCCAGGATCAGAGCCCTCTTCGAACGCAGCTTGGTAAGCGCTCACAACCTCATGATAAGTGAACCAAGCCAAACCAAGCCCAAGGGCAAGTACAAGCCAAGCTATGGTAAAATCTGAAAGTTGCTCCAAGTTCTGCCCCGCTCGGAAGAATCTCCCCCAAAGAGCCGCCACAACTATGGAGGCCAAAGCCATCCCCGCGAAGAGCCACCACCCGGCATAAGCTTGAGGCGTGCGAAAAGCATCCCCCAACAACTGATTAAAAAGCTCCCGCGTTTTCTCTATCCCCCAAATTTTGTTGCCAATATCTAAAACTTCTGGAAGCAACAAAACTGTCCAGCGAAGAAAGGCAATTGCTGTCCCAGCAAATAACGCTCCCGGAAAAACGAGCTGCCAAGCCCCCCCCTCCCCCTCTTGGACGCGCTTCACAATCCGCCGCAGCAATAAATACACGCTCGCGAGCGCGCCAATTGCCAGCGCAAATAAGAGCACATAAATCAAATTATCAATAGCTCTTGCGTAATTTAAAAGTCCCTTGAAATCCCCCTGTTTAATGCGCCATTTGTGCATACTCACATAAAGCGCGAACCCAACCGGGAAAATGCCAAAAGTGAAAATCAAAATAGTTGCCGGGGCAATCATCAAATACGCGGTAAAATACTCTCTCATTTGCCGGATCTGATAGCCAGAAAAGAAACGTCTAAGCAAGGTTGACCTCCGTTACGCCACTACACTCTAACCCAGAAAAGCACCTTAATCATACCACAAGGAACTTTCCATGGCAGATATAACTTCAACCCACCTTCCCAAAATCCAAAACTTCCGCCTGCCTAGCCTTGACCTCGGCCCCGATTTTATCACGCCTCAATACGGGGGCAAATCGCTCGCCAATTTGGCAGATAGCGTCTGTAAACTGGTGGATGTCCCACCCTTGGGCCTTGGCCCATTGGGGGGGGATTATCTGGCCCCGCTGGGGGAGGATGTGGGACGCGTGGTCCTAGTCCTGGTGGATGCGCTATCCCTGGAGCATTTTCACCGCTGGGGGGAGGGGGCGGCCCCCGTGTGGCGTGACCTCATCCCCCAGGGAGTGCTGGCTACTCTCACGTCCATAGCGCCCAGCACCACCAACGCGGCCCTGACCTCTCTCTGGACAGGGCACGCCCCCGCTGCGCATGGCATCCTGGGGTTCGAGGTGTGGCTCAAGCAATATAATATGGTCGCTAATTTGCTCTTCCATACCCCGGCCAGTTTCCGAGGCCCCCACAGCAGCTTGGAGCAAACCGGCTTCGAACCTGAAAAATATCTACCTATCCCAACTCTAGGCACTCATCTCAAAGCGCACGGAGTGGAATCTTTTGTCTTCCAAAATCGGGGCATCATTAAGTCTGGCCTCTCGCGCACTTTTTTGGCTGACGCAAATTTAGAGGGTATCAGCAGCCCTTCTGAGATGTGGGTCAACTTGCGTAAACTGCTAGAAGACAAACCCTACCAACGCCTTTACGCCTACGCCTATTGGGGCTTGGTGGATGGCTTATTCCACAGGTATGGCCCTAACGACGAGCGCCCCGCCGCAGAGTTCGCCAGTTTTAGCGCAAATTTCGAGAAGCTATTCCTCTCCAAACTGAATCAGCGTTCCCGGAAGAACACGGTTCTCATCCTCACCGCCGACCACGGTATGGCATATACTCCCCACGACCCAAACCGGGAATTGAAGAATCACCCCCGCTTGGTGGATATGCTCTCTATGCTGCCCTCCGGCGAAAACCGCTGCACCTACTTTTATGTAAAACCGGGCCAAAAGGAAAACGTCCGCATTTATATTGACGAACATTGGCCGGGAGATTTCCACACAATCGACTCTGCCCAGGCCATGAACGCGGGATTGTTCGGCCCCGCGCCCCACCATCCCGACGCGCACAACCGCGTGGGAGATCTGGTGGTGTTGTCCAAAGGCGATGCTTATTTCTGGTGGGCAGACAAGGATAATCACCTCCTTGGCCGCCACGGAGGGCTAACGCCGCAGGAGATGATAGTTCCGTTTTTGGCGGTGCGGTTGGATGGGTAAGACGTAAAACGTGAAACGTGACGAGTGATGCGAGGGGCAGGTGGGCGAGTGGGTGAGTGGGTATTTTTGAGGCAATGTCCTTCGACCACGCCCTCTGCTCTCCTGTCCCTTCTTGCTCCCACGTATCCCCCTGCTCTCCTGCTCCCACGCTCCCCGCTGGCTCTACGTCCCTCAACCAACATCCGTACGCCTAACTCACTTCCCCGCCGCCGCCATCCCCACCTTGACCTCTCTCTCAAGTTTGGTATACTTACTGACGCAATGCAAAATTGCCGCATTGCCCATTGCCGGAGTGGCGGAACAGGCAGACGCGCGCGACTCAAACTCGCGTTCCTTTACAGGATTGTGGGTTCGACTCCCACCTTCGGCATTCGCTATTTTCCTTTGAAATAATCCCCCATGAAAACAAAAAATATCCCCTCACCTATACCCTCCCCATTCTGGGAGGGCTTTTTTTAACATACCCTAATAGTGAAACGTGAGGAGTGAGGAGTGAGGTGCGTTCACGTTTCACGATAACGTAAACCCTGGAGAATACTATGCCTTCAACTAAAGACATTTTAGGCGTCATCATGGGCGGAGGACGGGGGACACGCCTCTACCCCTTAACAAAAGTACGCGCCAAACCTGCCGTCCCTATCGCTGGGAAATACCGCCTAATAGACATACCTCTCAGCAATTGCATCAATTCTGACATAAACCGAATTGCGGTACTTACTCAATTCAATTCCGTTTCTCTCCACCGGCATATCACCCAGACCTACAACTTTGATCCCTTTCACCGGGGCTGGGTCCAGATTTGGGCGGCGGAACAAACTTTCACAAATCAGACCTGGTACCAAGGCACGGCTGACGCGGTTCGCCAACAACTTTTGGAGATTCGCACCACGGGGGCAAAATATGTCTTAGTTTTGGCGGGAGACCATCTCTACCGCATGGATTACAAGGCTATGGCAAAGCATCTCTGGGAGAAGGACGCCGACATCTGCATTGCGGTACAGCCAGTTTCTGCATCCCAAGCCCCTAGCCTCGGCATTCTTAAAAGGGATTCAAGTGGCTTTCTCACCGATTTTGTAGAAAAACCAAGCGACCCGGATGTTTTGAAAAAAGTTGTCAGTCGAGATGACCCTAAACTCCCTTATCTGGGTTCTATGGGAATTTATTTTTTCAAAACAGAAGTGTTGATTGAACTCCTAGAAAACTCCACCGCAGATGATTTTGGCGGAGAAGTTATCCCCAACGCTATCCACACCAAAAATGTGATTGGATTCGACTTTGAAGACTATTGGGAAGATATTGGAACAATTCGCTCTTTTTATGAAGCAAACCTCAACCTGACTCTCCAAAACCCTCCATTTAAAATCTACAACCCCCTGGCCCCTATTTACACACATCCCCGCTTTTTGCCGGGGACAATCGTAAAAGGCGCCCGCCTGGAACAGGTTTTCTTGTCAGACGGCAGCTACATAGGGCAGGCAGAAATTATCCATTCAGTAGTTGGGGTGCGCAGCCAAATCCAAGATAATGCTTTCCTGAAAGACACCGTCTTGATGGGCGCAGATTATTATGAAAAGCATAGATCGCAAGCGTCTGACGTGCCAATTGGCATTGGAGCCAACAGCCATGTTGAGGGTGCGCTCATAGATAAAAATGTCCGTATTGGCGCCAATGTAGTTATAAAACCTTTCCCGCGCGGCACCGAAGAACAATTCGGAAACTGGTCTATCCGCGATGGTATTGTGGTGATTCCTAAGAACACCGTCATTCCCGATGGGACAATAATAGCCCCTCAAGTATAGGGTCAGCCCCATTCTCAACCCCCATAGGTAGGGGTGTGAATTTTCCCACAAAGCACGAAAACTGTGGATAACCCCTTAAAA
Source organism: Chloroflexota bacterium (assembly GCA_030666985.1). Lineage (GTDB taxonomy): Bacteria > Chloroflexota > Anaerolineae > Anaerolineales > UBA11858 > B10-G9. The sequence goes on along the minus strand of DAOUWT010000003.1, from coordinate 24,852 downwards.
ATTGTGGATAACCACCCTCTTTTGGGGATAACTCTCCTCTTTTTATCCACAGACCAAATTCCCTTTTTAGCACATATAGCGGTCATAGACTCTCTTTCCCCCATATATAGAGTTAAGACCAGAAAGCGCTATTTCCTAAGAAAGTTATTCCTGCCTTTTCCACATGCAAACTGTAGATAACTTTTCATGCCCTCTCCCCAACCCACCCCCACATACACCCCCTTGCCAAATGGTATCCCCTATATATCTCCTGAACATCAAACTAGTCAGGGATTTCAACTTCGGATAAGCGCCTTATCCACTTATCCACAGCCCCTACTAAGACTACTAAATATAAATACTTAACAACATGTGGAATAATTAATGAAACGTAAAACGTGAAACGTAAAGACGTGATGCATGATTTCACGTTTCACGTTTTCACGCATCACGTCTTCACACACCACGAACTTTGGGACAATTATTTTCTTGGAATCCCCTTATATATTTGATGCCAAATGCAATTGCCCTGCAAATTACAAAAAAAACATTGCCATAATCAAGGTTTTGCGCTACACTCATAGTACAAGCTTTTTGAGGAACTGAGGAACCGCGTTCCTTAGAGGAATGCGGTTCCTCAGTTCCCCACTCCCCAAATTATGTTATTCAATAACACCGTCTTTATTGGCATAGACCCCACAGCAGGAGAACGTCCCATCACCTACGCGGTCTTGGACCAAGACCTGCGGCTGCTGGCTCTCTCCCAAGGCGACATAAACGACGTCCTGGCTTTTGCGGGCGGGCAGGAAACGGCCTTTGTGGGCATCAACTCTCCCAGGCGTCCAAACCAGAAGCTAATGCAGCAAGAAGAGATACGCCAGGAGCTATCTCCTATCCCGACCCCAGGGCGTTGGACAAGCTTTCGAGTGGCGGAGTACCGGCTTTTTCAGCACAATATCCGCATCCCCCGCACCTGTGCCAAAACTGAGGCCTGTCCGGGCTGGATGCAAACTGGCTTCAAAATCTACCGGCGTCTGGAAAAATTCGGCTATCGGGAGTATCCCCAAGAAGAAGCCTCCCTGCAAGTTCTTGAAGTTTATCCCCACGCGGCTTATACCGTCTTGTTGGGCATACTACCCTTCAAAAAGAAAACCCTGATGGGCCGCTTACAACGCCAAGTACTCCTGCATTCAAAATCCGTTGAAGTCCCGGACGCCATGCGCATCTTCGAAGAAATCACCCGCTATCGGATTTTACAAGGCATCCTGCCCCTAGATCGCCTCTATTCCCCCGAGGAGCTAGACGCCCTAATAGCCGCCTACACAGCCTGGACAGCCGCCATCAAACCTGAGCAAATCACCCAAGTGGGGGATTCCCGTGAAGGGGAAATTGTTTTGCCAACCGCTAGCCTGGAAACGAAATACTGAAACGTGAAACGTGATGAGTAAAGAGTGATGAGTGAGTCCCCTCCGCTCTCTTTCTTCGTATAGCCGTCCTGTTTCTTCCTCACCCTCGCTCCCCTGCCCCCCTGCTCTCCTGCTTCCCTGCTCCCTGCCCCCCCCTAGTCACTAATACCTAATACCTAATACCCAATACCTAACCCCATGAAAAAACACACCACAAAATTCATCGTCAACCCCAACGCCAATCTAGGCCAAGCCTGGCGACAAGCCGCTGACCTCCGCCCCGTAATGGACGAATTTGGAGGCGCAGACTGGGCCGGCACGGTATACCCCACCCACGCCACAGAACTAGCCCAACAAGCCGTAGAAGATGGCTACGACCTCATCATCGCCGCCGGCGGAGACGGGACCGTCCACGAAGTCATCAACGGCCTCATGAGCTTCCCCCCGGAAAAACGTCCCCGCCTAGGAGCCGTCCCTCTCGGTTCGGGAAATGATTTTGCTCATGCCCTGGGGATGGATGAAGACCCATCCAAAGCCTTGCGCCAGATATTCACCGGAGAACCCCACCTCATAGACATGGGAGTCATAGAAGACGACCAAGGCCGCCGCGAATACTGGGACAACACCGTAGGAATTGGCTTTGATGCCATAGTAACCATTTATTCTCACGATCTCCCCGTGGTACAGGGTTTTCTAATGTACCTGACCGCTGTCATAAAAACCATCTTCCTAAACCACAGCCCCTTTCACGTTGAACTCACCCTAAACGGAGAAAAAGCCTGGGATAACGACCTCCTCATGCTCACTCTCTGCAACGGCCCTCGCGAAGGCGGAGGTTTTCTCATGGCCCCAGACGCATCCTCGAAAGACGGCATCCTAAACCTGATTGCCGTTCAAGAAACGTCTCGCGCCATGTTGCTTCGGTTGATTCCAGAATTCATGCGCGGGACTCACCTTCGCTTCCCCCAAATTCGAGAAGAAACATTCCAAACCCTCTCCCTGCGCTCCAACCACCCACTCTACATCCATACTGACGGGGAAGTATTTGCCGGTTTCACGAGCAGCATACATGACCTAAAATTGGAGATCATCCCCAAAGCCATCCAGGTAATGTTCTAAGAAACCCCATGCCCGACCTTCAGCATAGCTTGCGCGAGTTTGATTATAGGCATCTCCAAATAGTGGCGGATTTGTGGGGGATTCCCCTGGACGCCCCCGATGCCCGCCGCGCCGTACCACTCCTAGCGGGGGAGATTAAAAACCCGGCCCTGGCGGGGGAGGTGGTGGAGGCCCTGCCCGAACGTGCTGCGGCTGCTCTGGCGTGGCTGGCAAGGGCGGGGGGGCGCGTTACCTGGTCCCTGTTCGTTCGTCGCTGGGGAGAGGTGCGGGAGATGGGACCCGGCCGGAGGGACCGGGAGCACCCCCACCGTGACCCCGTCTCCCCAGCCGAAGTGCTCTGGTACCGCGCCTTCCTGTCCCGAGGCTTTTTCGACACCGAAACCGGCCCCCAAGAATTAGCCTACATCCCCGGCGATTTGCTCGAAATCATCTCCGAATTCCTCCCCACTCCCAGCCCTGTAGGCGCCCCCTTGGGGGAAGAGAGCCTCTCCCTGGACGCTCTCCTGGGCCGGCAGGCTACACCCGAAGAGCGCAAGCACATAATCCTGGCCACCGACCGCATTATCGACCACACCTGCACCATTTTGGCCGGGCTGCGGATGGGCATCAATCCCCGCCCGCACCTCCCCCAGGTGACAGAAGAGGCCGTCACATTTTTCAGGGCTATCCTCGCGACAATGGAAGTGCTTGACCCAGGGGGGAAGCCAAACCCAGAACAAACCCGCGCCTTTCTAAGCGCATCACGGGGTGAAACGCTGCTCCAGTTGTGGCAGGCTTGGCGGACTAGCCCTACCCACAACGACCTCCGCCTTGTTCCCGGCCTGCAAGCCGAAGGGGCCTGGGAAAACGACCCTCTCCGCGTTCGAAAGGAAATCCTAGATTTTCTAAGCCGCGTCCCCCGCGATACGTGGTGGAGCATATCTGCCACAATTGCGTGCATAAAAGAAAAATACCCCGATTTCCAACGTCCTTCTGGTGATTATGATTCCTGGTTTCTAAAAGACACGCGCACAGGAGAATATCTGCGTGGCTTCGAGCATTGGGATCAAGTAGAGGGTGCTCTGCTGCGCTACACAATCACCGGCCCTTTGCATTGGCTGGGAATTCTGGATTTAGCTGCCCCTGACGATGCCCCCCAGGGCCAAGCCACTGCTTTCCGCTTTTCAGCCTTGAGTAAATCGCTCTTGGCCGGAGAACTTCCCGAAACCCTACAGCCAGAAACAGACTCAATTCACCTCCGCTCCAAGGGAGAAATTGACATTTCGGCTCTTGTTCCGCGCACGGTTCGTTACCAGATTTCCCGTTTCTGCGCCTGGCATCCTCTTAAGCGGGAGAGGTATTATTACTCGCTCACCCCCGCATCCTTGGAACAGGCCGAAGAACATGGCTTGCGAACCGCACACCTGCTGACCTTGCTCCAAAGCCACGCCGGAGTAGTTCCCCCCAACGTGCTAGAGGCCTTGCGCCGCTGGGAGCAGCAGGGCGTGGAAGCCTCCCTGGAGAAGGAAACTGTCCTGAGAGTGAGTTCCCCGGCCATGTTAGAGGCTCTCCAAAAATCGCGGGCCTCACGATTCCTGCGTGAACAACTTGGGCCTACGGCGGTGGTCATAAAAGAGGGGACGGAGGAGAAGCTCGCCGATATTTTGATAGAGATGGGGTTTTTGGTGGGGGGCGGGGAATCAGGGGATTAGGTATCAGTGAATAGTGACTAGGAATCAGGGGGACTCTGGAGTCGGGGAGCTTGCTTCCAAGTAGGGGAGTGGGGGATGAAATTTTTTCCCGGTGGATGTTGCTGGAAGAAGAGTGGAATATGATAAAATATTTGTACTCGTGTTTTTGATGGGATCAATCCTTGGTTAGCTGGCATTTTGCTGGCAAGAGAGAAATTCTAGCAGCGGGGTGGGAAGAATGAGAGATTTAGCTTACTCTGAATACATCGCTTTGCAAGAAGCATTTTTAGAATTACCACTTCCTGAAGCTAAGAGTGAAAATACGATACATCGTTTTGTTTGGGATATTTTACGCCAAAACTACAAGCAAGAAGAATTGCTAGAAAATGAGCGTATGGAGTTGCAAAAACTCTTTGACGCTTGCTCCCCTGTTTCCTACAGTGATGATGTTTTGCATGAGTATGGGACGCACCGCGAATTATATGATTATATAACAAAGAAATTACGCCTTGATTGTGTAGCCACACGCGGGAAAACGTACAGGCGTGCTAAATTATTATTGGAAGCCAATGAAGAAAATTATGAACGTCAGCTACCTCCGCGTTAAGCTGCCTAGCCTTGCCCGCCGGAGGCGCACACAGTGACGGCACGCACAGCGCGGCTTTTGGGGGTATTGGATATTAGATATTGGGTATTGGAGGGTGAGGTTTTTCTAGGTGAATGTTGCTGGAAGGGGAGTGGAATATGATAGAATATTTGTGTTCTTGGTTAGCGTGGAAGATTTTCCGAATATGCGCGAGGGTTTCGCCTATGTTTATGATTATGCCGAAATTTTTCCGTATAAAACCTATCAGAGGGAGATTCGGCGGAACATTTTCGGCTTAAGACGAATTGTGAATTAATTAAAGGGGAATGTGTTAGTTTGTTGTGATTCATGGCTAGGAGTAAAAAATGTCTTTTGAACCCAAACGGATGTCATTTCAAGAGCTTAGTCAGCGATTGTCTGATTTAGAATTGAAATATGGATACTCTACAATTGAATTTTACATGCGCTATCAAAACGGGGAAATGGGTGACGATGATAAGTGGTTAACTTGGGCGGGATTGTATCATTTATACCTTACATCCTTGCCCATCAGACAACTTATGTTTGAATCTGCGTCAGTGTCATGAACATCACTGATTATTTTTCATCAATTGAACGCAGTTTAAATCAATACGATTCGATTACATCTATTGAGATAACAGAAATACTGGCTTCCGACGATTTTAATGGGATACTCCGGTGCAGAGCTTATTTTTGGGATGGCTCTTTTTTGAGTATTCATGAAACCGTCAGTACCGAATTAGGATATCCGGTGCGTGTCATTTACTCGTATTCTTATATTCGCCAAAATCAAAGTGTGTTTCGGTATGATAACGCTCCGCACCATCCTGAAATAATTACTTATCCACATCATAAACACATTGGGGAAAATAAATTATCTCCCACAGATCAACCTGCTCTCAAACAAGTGTTAAGTGAGATAGAAGAACATTTGCTTGAGGAATAACTTACAGTAGCGTATTTGAGAGAACAGAACTCAAATCGTAGGCTTGTTTAGAATACGAACAAAAGCTAACCCAAAGTACATCCGACTCGCCTTCGGCTCTGGTATGCGGCGCGAAAAATGCAAAGACAGGCTATAATTGAAGTGTGTCGGAATGCAAAAACGGTGAGCGGGTTATGCCAACGTTGGGTTGCTATACTTGCTCCCAAAAAGGTTGAAAAATCAATTTCAAAAGGGGAATTATTTGACGTTTTGCATTGTGCAAATCTATAGCTAAAATTGAACATCGTATTCATTTTAGATTTGTTTCTAGCAACTGGAATGAACGTATTCTTGACTTTGTGCGTATATAAAGGTACTATACAATCAGATGGATATTTATAACATTGATGGCTTTGAATGGGACGATGGGAATATTGATAAAAATTGGATAAACCATCAGGTATCCGATTTAGAATGTGAAGAAGTATTCTTTAATATCCCGCTTTTGTTGGCTGATGACACAAAACACTCTCAGTATGAAAAACGTTACTATGTATTGGGTCATACAAATGCAAACAGATGGTTGTTTATAGCTTTTACGATAAGAAAAAACAAGATTCGGGTAATCTCCGCCCGTGACATGAACCAAAAGGAAGAAAGAAAATATGCCAAAGCCAATTCCTAAATTCGAAAATGAAGATGAAGAACGAGAATTCTGGGCAACGCATGATTCCACAGAATATATGGATTGGAGTCAGGCAGAACAGGTGATATTGCCAAATCTAAAACCGGCCAATAAAGCAATATCACTGCGTATGTCAGAGACAATGTTAAATGAGTTGAAATTGATAGCAAATAAAATGGATGTTCCCTATCAATCGTTAATGAAAGTATATTTGCGAGAACGAATTGATAAAGATTTAAACAGGCAAGTTGCTACGGTTAGAAAATAGTCGGTTTATAGTTTGTTGAAAGTGGGGTTTTAGCGCAAAGGACAACCCGCCGATGACTTGCAGCGTCAACCCCGCAAGCTCTCAAGGAGGATGTCATTTCGACCACAGGGAGAAATCTTTCCGCCGTAAGTTAATGGTAGACTGAACCCAAAGATTTCTCCTCGTTCCTCGTCGAAACGACAAGCTTGTTCCTACTAACTTAATGACATTGACTGACGACTGGCGACTGAAAACTGAAAACTGAATACTGAACACTACCCCCCTCCCACACCTGATACAACCCCAAATCACCCTCTTTCCCATCAGAGAGGAATGACTCCTCCACACTAAAGCCGATTTCCCCCGCCAGGGAGCGGAGTTCCGCTGGGGAGAAGTGATGCACGTAGCGGAGGCCGTATCCGCCCCGGCGCCAGTCAAGCAGGTAATCCCCCTCGTCTACGTCACTGGGCGAGAGGTTGATTTTCTCCCAGGGCTGGATGCGCTTTTTCAGGCGTTCACTGTTCAAAAATTGCCAGTTGGAGTGGATGAATTTTCCCCCAGGTTTCAGCCGAAAACGGATTTTCTCCAGGATGCTTACGTGCAACTCGCGGCTGGGGATGTGGTGCAAAGTGGCAAAGGCAAAGATGAAGTCGAATTGGAGCGGGGGAAGCTGCTCTTGCCAATCGGGGTCGGTGAGGTCCAGGGGATAAAAATTGGCCGGGAAACCTTCTGGCAGGCTCCGGCGGGCCGTCTCTAGCAGGTTGGGGCTGAAATCTGTTCCGACATAAGAACCCTGATAAGAATTTCGGGCCAGCACACGGGCCAACTCTCCGTTTCCGCACCCCAAATCAAGAAGACTGGCCTTGGGTGGCAGCGTCTCCAGAATTTTTTGCACCCCTGGCTGAAGTCTCATGCGCGTATTAGAAAACTCTTCAGAAAAGGTCTGGTAAAATTGGTGGTTGAGCGCGATTAGTTGTTGTGCTATTTTAGTCTCCATGCTAGTATTATATGATAGCTTTGGATGTTTGTCAGGAATCAGGAACGCGGTTCCTGAGTAGTTGAATAATATGAAAAATGAATTTGGAAAAGAACAAGCCTGGGTAGATGCCAGGAAATATAGCGCAGAAGTCTTAGACCTTGCCCGTCAGGTTCTGATAGAGATCGAGGGCGGGCGCGAGGTTTTCCCAGCCATTCGGCGTTACCCCCTCCCCGGCGGGAAAGGCTTTTTGAATAAACACGCCCTCATCACAGCCTATCGCCAGGATGTCGCCCGGGGGGAGAGAGAGGCCGACCGGCGGCTGCTGGCCAAAATCCGCGTCAAGCCGTCGCGGACCCTTTCGGGCGTGACTGTGGTAACGGTGCTGACAAAGCCGCATCCCTGCCCGGGGGAGTGCATTTTCTGTCCCGATTACGAAGAGATGCCGACAAGTTATCTCCCCGACGAGCCAGGCGCAATGCGTGCTTTGCACCACAAATTCGATCCCTACGATCAGGTAGCGGCTCGCATTGAGGCTTTGTATGAGATCGGGCATCCCACCGACAAAATTGAGCTTTTGGTTTTGGGAGGCTCCTGGGGCACGTATCCGAAAGATTACCAGGAGTGGTTTTTGAAGCGTTGTTTCGAGGCCATGAACGAAGCCGAGTCCGGTGATTTAGCCGCTGCCCAAACCCGGAACGAAACTGCCCAACACAAAAACGTAGGCCTGGCGGTGGAGACGAGAGCAGATTTGGTGACGCTCTCCGAGTTGGAGCGGATGCGAAAATTAGGCGTGACCAAGGTACAAATGGGCGTGCAGAGCCTGGATGACGAGATTTTGGCTCTCAACAAACGCGGCCATACCGTAGCCGAGACGCGGCAGGCCATGGCTTTGCTGCGGGCGGCTGGCTTCAAAATTGTCTTGCATTGGATGCCCAATCTCCTGGGCGCGACTCCAGAATCCGATGAGGAAGATTTTGCCCGCCTATGGGAGTGGCTGGCTCCCGATGAATTGAAAATCTACCCAACCCAATTATTGGAAGGTACTGAGCTATTCGAATATTGGAAGCGGGGTGAATACGTGCCTTATACCACTGCCGAGTTGATAGCTCTGATTTCTGACATAAAGCCCACTATCCCCCGCTATTGCCGCGTTAACCGCGTGGTGCGCGACATTCCCTCCGATAACGTAGTAGAAGGCAATAAGCGGACAAGTTTGCGTCAAGACATACACCGGGAATTAAAGCAGCGCGGGGAACGCTGCCAATGTATTCGCTGCCGGGAAGTTCGCGGGCAAGAGGTGGAAGTTGACGAATGCGAGCTGCATGATCTGGCCTACTCGGCCAACGGGGCGGAAGAACACTTTTTGTCTTACGTTACTCCTGATGATAAACTGGCTGGCTTTTTGCGTCTCTCCTTGCCTTCCGGTGACGCTCCCGAAACGGGCTGGGAAGACCTCGCCGGGGCGGCCATCATCCGCGAGGTGCATGTATATGGGCAATCTTTGCGTGTGGGACGCGAAATGGAAGGGGCCGCCCAGCACATTGGCCTGGGAACGAGCCTGGTGGAGAGGGCCGGCGAGATAGCAGGGGGGGCAGGTTTTCAGCGTTTGGCGGTGATTGCCGCTGTGGGGACGCGGCGATATTATCTGGAACGCGGCTTCGAGCGCGGAAAATACTACTTGGTGAAAGGGTTGTGATATGCTAATATATTGCGTGTTGCGTGTTGCGTCCCCCTTGGGAGACTCTACTTGGGGATTGCGGATGGGCGACGGGTCGCGGCTGGGGCTAGGTAAAACCTCCCCCGTGGGGCGAGCTTCCCCCACGCGGCAACCCTCCCCCACGGGGCGACCTCCCCCCACGGGGCGACCTCCCCCCACGGGGCGACCTCTCCCCCCACGGGGCGACCTTCCCCCACGGGGCAACCATCCCCCACGGGGCGACCATCCCCCACATGTCACCTTTTCCCCAAAATATTGAGAAACTATATCACCCATTTATAAATTATGAACACCTCTAAATACCGTTCCCCGTCGCACAATACCACCGCCCTTCTGACGGTTTTGCATACACTCGAAGAAAAGCTTGCCGAGAAACAACTAACGCATAAGAACATTTGGACGCTGCTTTTGGAAAACCTGTCCAAATATGAGATAAAGGGGGAAGTTGTCATTCGTATGAACGGTGAGAAGCAAGCGATTTACCTGACCCTTGCGGCTCCAACAGGGACCGCGAAACCTTCCCTGGGGGACGAGGATATTTTCCGGCAAGTTTTAGAAAACGGGGAAAGCACCTACATTTTAGAACAAGACTCAAATGCTCAGTCTAAACAGGGATTGGTTGAAAAAACCTCTGCTGTCATTCGGCAAACATTTCATGGGATAGAAGCAAGCATTTACTCCCCCTTGACATCTGCCGGGAAAATACGCGGGGTGCTGGCCCTGCGTGCCAAGAATCTGGTCTCGGGGGATATCCCCGCAGTTGAAGCGTTGTGCCATTATTCAACGTTGGTGTGGTGCGTCCTTGAAGAAGACACTATCCCCCTTGGGTTATCAGAAGAACACCTTGGATTTCATCAAGAGTATGTGGCGGTCGACAGGGTTTATAAAGAGCTTTTCGAGCACAGTAACGATGCTATTTTCATATACGATTTTGATGGCGCGTATATCACTGTCAACCGGCAAGCCGTAAATTTGACAGGATATTCTGAATTAGAATTGCTCAGTATGACCTTATTCGATCTGATCCCCGGCCACTATCACCCAGCCTGCCGGGCAAAGTTTGCCAAATTACGTAAAGGAGAAAAAACGCAACTTCATGAGCGGCGTTTTATTCATAAAAAGGATTTCGAAATACCCATTGAGTTGAGCGACGTAGCTGTCTATGGTTCGAATGGTGAGCCACTCTACATACTAAGTATAGCTCGTGATGTCACAGAGCGGGCTCGAGCCGAAGAAGGCCTACAAAAAACGGCCGAGGATTTAGAGCGACGGGCTATCCAGCTTCAGGTAGCAGCTGAGGTGGCTCGTGATGCAGTAAAAGAGCGCAGATTGCAACCCTTGCTGAATAAAGCTGTTGACTTGATCAAGGACCGTTTTGGTTTTTATCACGCCGGTTTATTCTTGGTCAGCGAAGATGGCCGCTACGCTGTTTTGACGGCGGCCACCGGTGAAGCAGGACAGACAATGATCGAACGAGAGCATAGGCTGCGGATAGGCATGGTAGGCATTGTGGGGCATGTCTGCGAGACCGGAGAGGCACGCATTGCCTTGGATGTAGGAGAAGACCCAGTTCATTTCGAAAACCCTATCTTACCGGAAACACGTTCCGAGATGGCAATTCCTCTCAAAATAGGTGAGATCGTTATCGGAGTATTGGATGTACAGAGCCGTCACGCAGCAGCTTTCGATGAGGAAGATATTCGCGTCCTAGAAACCATGGCCGACCAATTAGCTGTAGCCATTCAGAACGTTCAGCTTTTGGAAGACTCTCAGCAGCATGCACTCCAATTGAGCAGCCTATACGAAACCACTTTGATCACCTCCAGCGTCTTAGATACAGAGAAAATTCTGGAACGCTTATATATCCAAGTGGACAGGTTGATGCTCCCAGACACTTTTTTGGTTGGCCTATGGGATGAAGCCTCACAGGAAATTTCCATCGCTATTGCCGTCGAAGACGGGAAAGAAATGACAGACCTCATAGGCAGACGGGTCTCTATCGAAGAGGAAAGTTTACTGGGCTGGGTTGTAGAGCACAGAAAATATCTTCTCGTGAAGAATTTTGATGAGGATGAGTTACCGGTCAAACCTCAGGAGCACGGGAGAAAGGTGCTTTCTTGGTTGGGGATGCCCTTCATCGTTCGAGAACGTCTAATAGGAGTGGTTACAGTTCAATCGTTCGAGCCGTACACTTTCGACAACGAAGATAGACGCTTTTTGGAAGCCCTGGCCACCCAAGTCGCCATCTCTTTGGAAAACGCCCGCCTGTTCGAGGAAGCAAAACAAAGAGCCAAGGAATTAGAAACCGTCCGCCAGGCTACTCTCACCCTCACGGCAAATTTACAATCAGAAGAGGTTTTTAATGCCCTCCTCAACAGCGTCCTTGAATACTTGCCGGATGCTCAAGATGCTCATATTTTCTTGTACGATGGTTCATCGGCATATTTTCGGGCTGTTTTACATAGGAATGGAAACCGAGAGGGGCCAGTCGCCGCTCCCCGTCCAGAAGGATTGACTTACCAGGTTGCCCGAAGCCAGGAGGTTATTCTGGTTCCAGATATGCAAACGCATCCCTTATTCGCAGATGTCGCCCCTCGAAAAGGTTGGAAAGGGGCAATTATGGGGCTGCCACTCCTGATTGGAGATCGAACTGTAGGAGTAATGAATATTGCCTACCAACAACCACGTGATTTCCAGGAGACTGAGTTGCGTGTCTTAAAGCTGCTCAGCGACCAGGCGGCCATTGCAGTGGAAAATGCGCGTTTATTCGAGCAAGTTGCTGTTGAACAAAGACGTTTGAGCTTGTTGTATGATATAGGTAAAAAGCTGACCACCAGCTTAGACGTTGGTACAATTTTGGAACAAGCCATAGAGCTTATCACACACTCTTTGGGCGGCAAAGTGGGGATCGCCACATTGTACAATAAAAACACGCAAACCCTGAAAATACACAGCATATACGGACGAGATATCACGTCTTCAGAAGTGCAGAATGTTAGGGAACTAAGACTAGACGAGGGCCTGATGGGATGGGCAGCAGAAAACCAAGCAGCCCTATACATTCCCGATGTAAGCAAGGATGAACGCTGGGCTTATTTCGAAGGTGTAGATGAACCCCAAGGCTCTCTCATTGCTGCTCCTATTCTCAGTGGTTCATCTCTCTTGGGTGTTTTATCTGTGCAATCTGATACAGAGGGGGATTTTTCTGAAGAGCATCTTGATTTGTTAGAAGCAATTTGCCAGCAAGTGGGGTTGGCGCTAAGTAATGCTTACCGCTACCAAGATGTGAATCGCCTGGTTGATCGCCTGGCGGGAGAGCAGCACCGTCAGGAATCTCTGATCGAGGGATTGCCAATAGGGGTGCTTTTGTTGGCGGAAGATTACCGGCTGGAGGCCATAAACACCCAAGGAAAAAAGTATCTAAAGCAGCTTTCTTCCGCAAAAGTAGGAGATGTAATTGCCAAATTAGGCCCCTACTCCCTATCTGAGCTTATTGCCCGTTCAGAAGAGCCTCTACCGGTTGACATTAAGCTGCCGGGACCTTCCAAAAGAGTCTTCGAACTTCAGATGCGGCCTGTGCAAAATGACAGCCAGCAGTGGATAGTCACCCTCCAAGATGTGACAGCTATGCGTGAGTACCAGGAACGTACTCAAATGCAGGCTCGATTGGCAACAGTGGGACAACTAGCGGCCGGCATCGGGCACGATTTCAACAACATTATGGCTGCTATCTTGGTCTACACAGAGCTGTTGCTGCGGGAACAGAATTTGCCGCCCAGATTCGAGAAACGCCTAAATGTCATCAAACAACAAATTAAACAGGCTTCTGAACTGATTCACCAAATGCTAGACTTCAGTCGAAGCTCGGTTATGAAAGAAGCTCGAATTGATTTACTCCCCTTCCTGAAAGAGCTAGAAAAACTACTCACTCGAACACTTCCAGAGAGCATTCGAGTGACCCTGCACAGTGAAGCGGGGGAATATTTTGTAAATGTAGATCCCACTCGATTGCAGCAAGTATTCATGAATTTGGCGGTCAACGCGCGGGATGCTATGCCAGATGGTGGGGAGTTGAGTTTCGAGCTGGCCTGTGCCCGTCAAGGAGAAGAGGAAATTGAACTCTATCCTTTCCTTTCTTCCGGAGAGTGGGTGACGGTTACTGTCTCTGATGCGGGGACAGGGATTCCAGAAGATGTCCAAGCCCACATTTTCGAACCTTTCTTTACCACCAAGGAAGTTGGAAAAGGAACCGGCTTAGGTTTGGCGCAAGTTTATGGAATCATCAAGCAATTCGAAGGGCATATTGAGATAGAAAGCACAGAGGGAGAGGGAACGACTTTCACCGTGTTTTTACCAATGCTTATCCCCGCAGCGGATGATGACGTTGATCAAATGCAGGATATTACTTTGAATGGAACTGGACAATGTGTATTATTAGTCGAGGATGACCGGCCCGCCCGCGAAGCCCTGAAATCCATGCTGGAAATATTCGACTATCGAGTGGTGACTGCTTCGAACGGCGTAGAGGCATTGGAACATCTTCAGGCCCAGGAGTTTTATTTTGTGATGAGTGACATCGTCATGCCAGAAATGGGGGGAGTAGACCTCTATAACCATATACAGGCCAAGTGGCCAGATTTGAAGATATTGTTTGTTACGGGACACCCCCTGCGTGGAAAGGAGAAAAAACTCTTAGAGCAAGAAAAAGTGTTTTGGCTCCAAAAACCGTTCACTATCCAAGAATTTAGTCAGCTTATGGAAGTTTTTCTGGAAGATGTGGGCGAGGCTTTACCTATCCCCCCGAAGAGTGAATGGTTACCCGCCCAACGTTCGGTGAGGACACCTTCACCATCCTCCAGGGGATAGCGATGGTTTGTAACCGAGTGGTGAGGTGGTGAGCATCCCAACGTTCGGTGAGTTATCCTAAAACTCGTGATGCACGAGGCACGCTCTCACGTTTCACGTTTTACGGACTGGAATGATTTAAACCCTGCCATTCCCTAGTATTCAATTTCACTAATGGGGTTCAGTTTATCAAAGTTGTGGGAGGCCGATATCCACCGGACACTTCCAGTCATCCCCCGGATCACCAGGCTAGATGTCTCTCCTCCATGCCCAGAGTATCTAACACCGTCGAGAAGTTCGCCATCCGTTATACCGGTCGCGGCGAAGAAGACATCATCTGAAGAAACCAGATCATCCATGGTGATGATGTCATCGAAATTGTACCCCATATCTTCACCTTTTTGACGTTCTTCTGGAGTGCGGGCGTATAATTTTCCTTGAAGTTCTCCCCCCATGGCACGAATGGCACAGGCCGCCAAGACGCCCTCGGGCGTGCCACCCACTCCCAGCAGGACATCGATACCAGCCTCAGGCAAACAAGTCATAAGAGCCGCGGCCACGTCTCCATCGGGGATAAGACGAATGCGAGCGCCAAGCTGGCGAATTTCCGTAATGAGTTCTTGGTGGCGAGGCCGGTCGAGAATAATGACTGTCAGGTCATCAATCTGTTTGTCTTCAGACTGGGCAATTCTTTTTAGGTTCTCTGCCAAAGGAGCTTCAATATCAATGACACCTTTCGCTTTAGGCCCAACGGCCATTTTGTCCATATAAACGAATGGGCCGGGATCATACATGGTTCCCTGGGGGGACAGGGCCGCGGTGGCAATGGAGTTCAGGAAGCCATTCGCCAGGGGGCGAGTGCCATCCACCGGGTCAACGGCAAGGTCGAGTGCGGGGGCATCCCCGGTGCCAACTACTTCTCCATTATAGAGCATGGGGGCCTCATCTTTTTCACCTTCGCCGATGATGACTGTGGCTTCCATTTTGATGGAGTTCAGGACCAGGCGCATAGCATCTACTGCGGCTTTGTCGGCCGCTTCTTTGTCGCCTCGGCCCATGAAACGGCCAGCAGAAAGGGCTGCAGCTTCGGTTACACGTACTAATTCTAAGGCTAAATTGCGGGTGGGGGGAGTATGTGTTTTTTTCATAGGATTGGAAACAGGTATAAAATAAGGTAATAACTAATAGGCATAGCCCATAGCAAGGTGTCGAGGCGGTCAAAGGCTCCGCCGTGCCCGGGCAGGAAGTTCCCTGTGTCTTTTTGAGCGACCTGACGCTTAATCATGCTTACCGCTAAATCTCCCAACGGAACGCTCAGGGCCAAGACAAGCCCCAAGACGGCCCCACGCCAGGGAGATATATCTATCGTGTTTTTTAATGCGAGGGGGAGTAAAGCGCCCATTGCCAGGCCCGCCGCTAATCCTCCCAAGAAGCCCTCCCAGGTTTTTTTGGGGCTTAAACGAGGACATAGTTTGTGTTTTCCCCAGGAGATTCCCACAAAATATGCTCCTGTATCTGTAAACCAGACAATGAAGAAAACAAACATGACCCACCACGCCCCTCCATCTAGTTCTCGCAGGGAAATGAAGTAGGAACCAAGCCAGCCAAGGTAGATTGCCGCAGAGAGCGTGGCGCTAAGGTCTGTACCCGCTGCATCACGGCCTTGTTCGAAGCGAACGAGATGGTAGGCTGCGCTGAACAGCAATAGGATTGTAAAGCTCCACGGCGCGCTTTCGAAGCCGGTAAGCGCTCTTCCCAAGATAAACAAGAGTACGCCGCCAATTACCAAAAAGTGGGACGGCTCAAGTTGTGCAGCGCGTAAAAGCTGTGTGTATTCCCAGGCAGCAATTACCAGCATGGTTATGATTAGAGCAGCATATACCGCTCCGCCTAGATAGGCGGACAGCAAGGCAAGGGGTCCTAAGATTAGGGCTACAATTGTCCTTTGTCGCAACATGAAAGTTTAAGCATCTCCAGGTGAAACACGTCCAAAACGACGTTCGCGTTCGCTATAATCGAATAAAGCTTTTCTTAGTTCTTCTTTCCCGAAGTCAGGCCAATAGACTGTGGGGAAATACCATTCCGCGTACACTCCCTGCCAGACGAGGAAGTTGCTGGCACGCATCTCGCCCGATGTTCGGATGATGAGATCAGGGTCCGGAGAATCGGCGGTATATAGATATTGGTTGATCAACTCGTCATCTATTTCTTCTGGTGCTCTCCCGTCTTTGATGATTTCTTGAATAACGTGGATGATTTCATCTCGTCCACCATAATTAAATGCTATGTTGAGAATAAGCCGCTCATTGTTTTTCGTGAGTTCAACAGCATCTTTAATTTTCTGTTGGAGAGGGGTGTCAATGCGGTCTAATTTGCCAATATGTCTTAGTTGAACGCCGTTTTCGTGTAAGTTTCGAAGCTCTTGGCCAAACGCGTTTTTGAAGATGCGCATGAGGCCGCTCACTTCTGTCTCCGGACGGCTCCAATTTTCAGTAGAGAAAGCATAGATGGTGAGGTATTTAATGCCGAACTCAACGCTTGCTTCGAGAATAGCTCTAAGATTTTCTGTACCCGCTCGATGCCCGGCTAGCCGTGGCAACCCTCTAGCTCGCGCCCAGCGCCCATTCCCATCCATTATGATGGCGACGTGCTGGGGTATTTTTTCGGGGAGGTTTCTGTCAGAGTCCGTGTTCATGATTAAGTGAAAGTTCCATATAAATAATCATCCCAACTTCGTGAAGACGTGAAACGTGAAAACGTGATTTTACGCTTCACGTCTTCACGTTTCACTCAGATTTTGGGATGGCTGTTTTTTTGCGACTTCCCTTATGGCCTACACTTCCATAACTTCTTTTTCTTTGCGCTCACAAATATCGCCTACTTCCGCGCTGAATTGATCTGTGATCTTTTGAACTTCCTCTTTGCCCAGGTGAAGATCATCTTCGGTAAGCAAGTTTTCCTCTTCGAAGCTCCGTAAATCGCGGATACTGTCGCGCCGGATGTTACGAATTGCTATACGGGTCTCTTCTCCTTTGGAGCTAACGACTCGAACTAATTCCTTGCGGCGTTCCCCGGTAAGAGTTGGGAGGTTGAGATGGATATTTTCTCCATTATTATTCGGCATAAGTCCCAAATCTGACTTCAGAATAGAGCGTTCGATGTTTTTGAGGGTAGAAGGATCATAAGGGCGGATGAGCAGCGACCTTGCTTCTGGGACACTTATGCTAGCCAGCTCCCGCAATGGTGTTTCGGTTCCATAATATTCTATGGGAAGCATTTCTACCAAAGCAGGGTTTGCTCGTCCTGTGCGAATGATGTTAAGTTCATCCTGAAGTGCTTCGATGGCGCCTTTCATGCGAGTTTTTGTTTCTGTATATATCTCAGTAAGCATAGATAGCCTCCGTGAATGTGGAATGGTTTAGAATTGACTTTACACTTTCATTAATATGTCACTGCGAGGAGCGTTTTTTGCGACGTGGCAGTCCCCCCGTCATCCGGGAGATTGCTTCGTCTCTCTGTTTCACGCCGTTCCTACTAAGAAACATATGTCGCTGCGAGGAACGCCTTTTGTGACGCGGCAGCCTCCCTGAACAACAAAGGGGCACAGTGTTCAGGGAGATTGCCACACCCCAAAAACCGGGGTTCGCAATGACATGCCATTAAGTTTCTTTCCCTTTGAGCAGCACCAAACGCGCTGTGGCGACACTCGCAATGACAGTGAAACTTTTGCTTATTTTTGTAATCTTTACCATTTTTAACAATATTGATGCTGCTACATTTTGTGCAAGAATGCGTGATGATTTCACAAATCATAAGGGATACCTCCAGATAGTTTTTGTTAATTTACAACATATCTGAAGATACTTTATCAGTCAATATATAACCACTACCGTCAATTGTACCCCATTCGCTCTGGAAAACTATAAACCTGCACCCCTTCCCTGCGGACATAACCGACCAGGGTGATGTTCCAGGCGCGGGCCATATTCACCGAGAGGGAGGTGGGCGAGGTGCGGGAGGCGATGATCGGGCAGCCCATCAAGGCCCCTTTACGCAGCATCTCGGAGGAAACACGCCCGGTGGTCAGGAGAACGCGCCCACGTGTTTCAATCCCCTCAACCAAGCAAGCTCCGCGGACTTTGTCAATGCTGTTATGACGGCCAATGTCTTCTGCGACCGCAAGCAATTGATTGCTATCGGGATCCAGCAGCCCTGCAGCGTGGACGCCGCGAGCGCGGGCGTATAGGCTGTCTTTGGATTGGAGGCGGTTGATAGCTTCTGAAAGACTTTGGGGTTCAATTCTTAAAGTGTCGCGGAATGGTTCGATCTCAACTGAAGGATCGCTGAAAGTGACTCCCCGGCCGCACCCAGAGGTAGCGATAATGCGCTCAGGTTTTTCGAAACTGCGACTCAGCCACACTTCAACGCCGCAGCCACTGGGGTTAACTCGAATCTGCTCGACTTCATCAAGTCCCTCAATTAGGCCCTCGTTTTTCAAAAATCCTAAGGCCAGCCAATCCAGGTTGAGCGGGGAACCCATTAAGGTGATCAGCTCTTGCTCGTTGACGTAAATAGTGATGAGCGTTTCTTCGATTATTTCAACTTCGCCAAGCTGCCACTCCTGGCGGTAGGTGTACCTGCGAACTGGTGCGGTGCCGGGTTGTTTCATTTGTGAGAGTGATGAGCAAAGAGTCAATGTCATTTAGTTGTAACATGTCATTTCGAACGAAGTGAGAAATCTTTCCGTCGCAAGTGAATAGTAGACTGAAACCAAGATTTCTCCTCGTTATTCGGCGGTAATCGTGCCGAAACCTCGTCGAAATGACATGATTAATTGCCTAACTTAACGACATTGAGTAAAGAGTAATGAGTGATGGATTCCATAGGTGCAACGCACTCTAAAAGCCTGAAGTGCAATGCACCTGCGGGTGATTCGCAAAAAGGGTGGCTACTACCGCAGGCAACAGCCACCCTTTTACATTTAAGCTTCGCAACCTACGGTTATGATAACCCTAAGACCTCACCGGTTTTCACATCAATTTCAATATCCGTGAAAACTGGGCGGGTGGGTAGTCCGGGCATGGTCTTCATTGTGCCGCAGAGGGGGAAGATGAACCCTGCCCCCACGCTGGCCCGCACGTCGGTGATTGGCATGCGGAATCCGCGCGGCGTGCCCTTGAGCGCCGGATCATGCGTGAACGATAAGTGAGTTTTCGCCATACAAAGTGGCAGATGGCTCAGGCCCATCTTGGTGAATTGCTTGATCTTGGCCTCCGCCTCGGGTGTATAGTCCACTCCGTCAGCGCGGTAGATTTCACGGGCGACGGTCTCGATCTTTTCTTTGATGGACATATCGTCATCGTAGAGGAATTTGAAATTGTTCGGTTTTTCGCAGGCTTTGACGACTGCGCGAGCAAGCTCGGCTCCGCCCTCGCCGCCCTTGGCCCAAACAAAGTGCATGGCTGCGTCCTCGGCGCCTGTTTCCTTGGCGCGTTTGCGGATCAACTCGACCTCGGCGTCAGTGTCGTACTTGAAGCGGTTGATGGCTACCACTACCGGCACGCCAAATTTGACCGCGTTCTCAATATGCTGCAACAAGTTGGGCAAGCCGGCCTCTAGTAATTCTAGGTTTTCCTCAGTATAAGCTTTTCCTAGAGGTTTGCCAGCGACAACCTTGGGGCCGCCGCCGTGCATCTTTAGGGCGCGAATGGTAGCGACCAGCACCACGCAATCGGGAACTAATCCACTGTAGCGGCATTTGAGGTTCATGAACTTTTCCATGCCGCAGTCAGCGCCAAAACCGGACTCGGTGACTACATAATCAGCCAGCTTGAGGGCGATTTTATCGGCGATGATGGAGCTGTTGCCCTGGGCGATGTTAGCGAATGGCCCACAGTGTACAAAGGCCGGGCTGCCGGGCAGGGTCTGCATCAGGTTAGGCTTGATAGCATCCTTGAGCAAAACGGTCATCGCGCCGGCTACGTTCAGGTCCTCGGCTGTGATGGGTTCAATAGTCCCAGCGTGCATCTTGCCGCCTTTTTTGCTGGTGCCGATGATGATACGGCCCATGCGTTCGCGCAAGTCTGCCAGGTCGGAGCACATGGCAAGTGCGGCCATGATCTCGGAGGCCACGGTGATGTCATATCCGCTTTCGCGCACCAGGCCATTACCCTTGCCGCCCTTGCCAACGGTGATGTCGCGCAGCGCAGCGTCGGAGACATCTACCACGCGCCGCCATTGAACGGCGTCGGGGTCAATGTTGAGGCGGAACATGCGCTCTTTGTCTGCGTCGTTCAAATCGGAGGGTTTTTCTGACTTGATGCCTAATTTCTTTAATCGTTTGCGCATGGAGTCGGTGTATTCGCCGTCCGGGCAAAGAGCTTTGGCCAAGAAATCGGTGCTCCAGCGGGCTTCTTTCGCCATGCGGTTATCGATTGCCGCGGCCAAGAGGTTATGCGCCGCACCCACGGCGTGGATGTCACCCGTCAGGTGGAGGTTGAAATCCTCCATAGGCACAACTTGGGCATATCCGCCGCCAGCCGCGCCGCCCTTGATGCCAAAAGTTGGGCCTTGCGATGGCTGACGGATGCAGGTGAAGACCTTTTTGCCAATATAGTGTAATCCTTGGCTGAGGCCGATGGTGGTGACTGTTTTTCCCTCTCCCAAAGGTGTGGGGGTGATGGCGGTCACGTCAATGTATTTTCCATTGGGGACATCCTTCAAACGTTCCAGGACGTCTAGCGTTACCTTGGCTTTATATTTGCCGTAAAGTTCCAGTTCATCTTCCAACAAACCAACCTCTTTTGCTATTTTTGAGATTGGAAATTTCTCGGCGGCATGAGCGATGTCAATATCTGAGGGGACGGGGTGCTTAATTTCGATAGGCATTTGTTTTACTCCTTGTATATAGAAATGTGTCTAAAAAGAATATGGGTCTCTAGGAACTTACGGGGTTGAGAAGAAAGTGAAGCGTAAAACGTGAAACGTGACCGAGTACCTCACGCATCACGCATTACGTTTCACTGGTAAATCCTGTGAAATCTCAAAGAGCCAAAAATATTCAAGTGGAAATTATTCGCTGTAAGCGACTTTCGCAGAACGAACGGTGTTGCGAAGCAACATGGCAATGGTCATGGGACCAACTCCACCCGGAACCGGGGTTAAGTGCCCCGCGACTTGTTGGGCTTCCTCGTAGGCAACATCCCCCACGAGGCGATAACCTCGCTTGGCGGTTTCATCATCCACGCGGTTCACGCCTACGTCAATGACAGCGGCCCCAGGTTTAATCCAATCGCCACGCACCATTTCGGGACGTCCCACGGCGGCTATCAAAACATCTGCCTCACGGCATTTTGCTTCGAGGTCGCGTGTGCGTGAGTGACAAATAGTAACCGTGGCGTTTTCCTCTACCAACAAAAGAGCTACTGGCATGCCCACAATGTTAGAACGTCCTAGAACAACCGCGTTAGCGCCTTCTAGTTCAATACCTGAAGTTTTCAAAAGGTGAATGCAGCCATTGGGTGTGCAAGGGACAAATCGAGGTTCGCGCCCTTTTTGAGCGAGACGTCCAATGTTGAGGGGGTGGAAGCCGTCTACGTCTTTTTCAATACTAATAGCGTTTAGCACTTGTTCATCATCCATGCCATCGGGCAGTGGCAATTGTACCAAAATACCATGAACTTCTGGGTCTGCGTTCAACTCTTTCACCAAAATTTCCACTTCTTCTTGGGTGGATGTGGCTGGCAATTTGTGCTGAAAGGATTTAATGCCCGCCTCTTCGCAGGCTTTATGCTTCATACGCACATAAACCTGTGAAGCTGGGTCTTCGCCAACCAAGACTGTCGCCAGACCGGGGGGATTATACCCCTCGGCGACCATAGCAGCCACATCAGCTTTTACTGCCTCGCGGATGTCTTTAGCAATTGCTCGGCCATCAATTTTTTTTGCTGTCATAAAATCAACTCCCTTACGATCATATCTTATTGATAAAAAATTCTCCACTCTAATACACCACGCCTATTATTGTCAAAAAATGCATTCCTTGCAAGTTATATTCGTCACAATATTCAGATGATATATCAGAGATATATTAGGGTGGCGAATGGCTGGGGGGAGAGCGGGTGGCGGCGGGGGATGGCGGGCGGGGGGCAGATAGCGGCGGCGGGGGGGCGGGTAGCGTGTGTGGGGGCGGATGGCGGCGGGGAGCACTTTGCATCCTCTATCTCTCCTGTTTCCCTATTCCCCCCATTTATGGATAAACGTCAATTGAATAAAGGACAGCCGCAGTTTATAATACCCAATGGGTTTACGCTTCACGTTTTACTCATTACGTTTAACGCCACATTCACTCACATAACGGAGGTTCAAAATGTCAGACCGTAAAAAAGTTACTATTCGCACATTGTTCGGCAAAGCTAAAAAGGGAGACCCTATTTCGTGGTTGACCTGTTACGACTACCCCACCGCATCTTTTCAGGAGCAAGCTGGCATAGACATGATCTTGGTCGGCGACAGTTTAGGGATGACCATGCTGGGCTACGACAGCACTTTGCCCGTGACCATGGACGACATGATCCGCCACACCCAAGCCGTTCGACGGGGAGCGCCAACAGCTTTTTTGGTAGGAGACATGCCCTACATGAGCTACCAGGCCAGCACTGAAACAGCCATCCTTAGCGCGGGGAGATTTATGGCCGAGGCAAGTTGTGACGCGATTAAGCTAGAAGGTGGAAGTGAGATCGCCAGCAGAGTGGCCGGGATTCGTGCAGCCGGGATTCCCGTCGTTGGTCACCTGGGACTCACCCCGCAGAGCGTGGCCGCCCTGGGAGGCTTCCGCGTGCAGGGGCGGGGAGCGCACCAGGCCAAACAGATCATTGACGATGCCAAGGCCATTGAAGAAGCGGGAGCTTTTGCCATCTTGCTAGAAATGGTTCCCGACCGGGTCTGCAAGATCATCACCGAGCGAGCTAAAGATTGCCTGATACTAAGCCTCGGTTCCGGCCCCCACGCTCATGGCCAATTGTTGATTTACCACGACATGTTCGGCCTCTACCCCGACTTTACGCCGCGCATGGCAAAAGTCTTCGGCAACGCCGGAGAAATAATCCTGAATGGACTGCAAGAGTACGTGAGCGAAGTGACCGACAAAACCTTCCCCCAGCGTGAGAATTGGTTCACCATGAAAGACGAAGAATACGACGATTTGATGGAGTTGATGGATTGATTAGTCTGATAGTCTGCGGCGACTAACGACTACG
This sequence comes from Chloroflexota bacterium, assembly GCA_030666985.1. GTDB lineage: Bacteria > Chloroflexota > Anaerolineae > Anaerolineales > UBA11858 > B10-G9. Next base: position 1,416 of record DAOUWT010000003.1, on the reverse strand, counting down.
AGACTAACGACTACCCCCAGGAGAATATTATGACCGATTTACGAAAACGACTACAAATATCCCCCGACCGCATTGATGCTATTAACAAGGTTTTGCTTGACCCGGAAATGCGCGTGATGAATGATTTCTTTGAGGTGGTGGCCAAATACGGCACGCCTGAAGAGATCAACGCTAAGGCACAGGAAGCCCGCAAGATGGAGAACCTGCTTGCCAAGGTGAAAGAAACCAAACCAGAATATCTCAGAGATTTAGAATGGCTCACCGAGCAGCGTGACCAGGGCGCTTTCATCAGCGTGGACGCCTACCGGCGCAAGGTGATGGGAGATAAAGCCAAGGAAACTGATTTCGCCGATGACTTTGCCGTCACCCTGGAAGTCAGCGCGTGCCAATATTTCCCTTATTTGATCACGACAGCCAAGCGTGCTATCAAAGAAGAATTGCTCATGCCGGGCCGCTTCATCCGCGTTCGCCAGATGAAAGAACAAGAAGAAGACGGCGACCTGGCCGCTTTTGCCGCCGCTATGCAAATTGTGGGGGCCAGCTACGTGGAAACCCTCGACACAAAAGGCACAGACGGTTCCAATATCCACTTGGGCGGCCCAGAGACTATCACCGGTTACTTTGGCGGCGTAGGTCAGCCTAACGACCATGCCCTCGCGTGGTTGGATGAATATCTCTATTACTACACCGAATATGGCATCAAACAAGTGCTGAACATCAACCCTGGAACAGTCTTCCTCGGCTACATGCTCCACCGCTTGGGTGTGGATATTGAATTCAAAATCTCGGTCTACATGGGTAACGATAACCCCTACGCCGGGTTGTGGACTCTGCTGGGGGCCAAGCTCTTCGCCCGCGAGGATGGCACATCCCCCCTGATAGGCTTCAACTGGAGCAACAGCATCAACAACGAGACCATGGAGATCACGGCTCAATTCCGCAAGGATTGGGGCTTCGAGGACGTGGTGCGCTTCGAGCATCATATAGTCGAGACTTACAAGAGCATTGTCATCCAGCCCTACAACCGCCGCGACGAATTGATAGAGATCGCCGACCACGTAGCCAACATCTCCGCCAAACACGAAGGCGGCGACCCCGAAATTGACCAGACCCGCGAGCATCCCTCCGACATCCTGGACTACTTCCGCGACAAAGAAGAAGTCATTGCCTCCGGCGATTGGGACGCCCTGGCCCTCAACTTCCAGGACAAGATTGACTCCCTCAACAAAACCGCCTGGGCGTTGACAGAGAATGGGCTGTCGTTTGTGGCGGCGACGGTGCATGAGTGATAGTATTCAGTGTCCAGTATTCAGTGTTCAGTCAATATCATTAAGTTGTAGCATGTCATTTCGACCACAGGGAGAAATCTTTCCATCGTAAGTGAATGGTAGACTGAAACCAAGATTTCTCCTCGTT
>DAOUWT010000329.1 GCA_030666985.1 Chloroflexota bacterium | reverse complement strand
GAAACACTTTAAGGCAAAAGTGCTGAAACGCAGAGAAAGTTTGACAAGAATCCCCTTGCGTATCCTATGGTTTATTGAGATGATATGCTCAAATTACTCTACGTCAAAGGAGCAAAGATGAAATCTAAAATCACCAAATCCGATCAAGCAAAATTAGACGCCCTCAATAATCCCAAAGTATTAGACGTGGTGAATCAGGCCATTGAGTTAATGAAACCAAATGATGTAATGGTCTTTGACGACTCCCCCGAAGACATAGAGAAAGTACGCACCCTCGCCATCGAGCGGGGAGAAGAGAAAAAGCTGGCCATGGAGGGGCACACCGTCCATTACGACTCGTACCATGACCAGGCCCGCGACAAACCCCACACGGCCACGTTGCTCCCAGCGGGTGAGAGTCTCAGCCGGGGGTTGAACGTGGTGGAGCGAGAAACCGGCCTGAAAGAAATTTACAGCTTCATGGATGGCGCTATGCGCGGCAAAACTATGATTGTGCGCTTCTTCTGTTTAGGTCCAACCAACTCCCGTTTTTCCATTTCCGCTTTACAAATCACCGACTCTTTTTACGTGGCTCACAGCGAGGATATTCTATACCGTCCAGGCTACGAGGAATTCAAACGCCTAGAAGACAAAGACAACTTCTTCTACTTCTGGCACAGCGCGGGCGAGCTAGACGAGAACAACACTACCAAGAACGTTGCCAACCGCCGCATTTACGTTGATCCCCTAGAGAATCGGGTATTGTCGGTCAACAACCAATACGCCGGAAACTCACTGGCCTGTAAAAAGTTAGCCTTGCGTTTAGGCATCTACCGCGCTAACCATGAGGACTGGCTCACGGAGCACATGTTCATCTCTGCCTTCTACCCCCTGGATGAGAGCCGAAAGACCTATTTCTCCGGGGCCTATCCCAGCGCGTGCGGCAAGACCTCCACCGCCATGCTCCCCGGCGCGACCATCGTCGGAGATGACATCGCCTATCTCCGGGAAGGGGAAGAGGGGGAAATGCGGGGCGTCAATATTGAGCGGGGCGTCTTCGGCATTATTCGTGATGTCAACCCCGACGACGATCCCCTGATATTCAAAGCCCTCAGCAACCCCAAAGAGATAATTTTCAGCAACATTTTAACGGCGGATGGAAAACCCTACTGGCTCGGCATGGGGGATGGGGTGGACGTGCCCGCGTCGGGATACAACCATGCCGGGGAGTGGCAGCAGGGGGACGTTGACGCAGCGGGGAAGGAAATCCGCCTGACGCATCCCAACGCGCGTTATACTTTGCGCATTAGCGAATTAGAAAACGCTGACGAAAAGCGCGACGCCCCCGAGGGCGTCCCCATTGAAGGCATTTTCTACGGGGGACGTGACTCCGACACCAACGTCCCCGTGGCAGAGAGCCTAAGCTGGGAGCATGGCGTCTTCATGGGCGCGACCATCGAATCCGAGACCACCTCCGCCACGCTGGGGGCCACCGGACAGCGCAAATCTAGCCCCATGGCTAATATGGATTTTGTGATCGTCCCCCTGGCACAGTACCTGCGCAATCACCTCAAATTTGGACGCGGACTCAAAAAATGTCCCCGTGTCTTTGCCACAAATTATTTCCTAAAAAACGCAGATGGAAAATATCTGAACGGCATCATGGATAAAAGGGTCTGGGCCTTATGGGCCGAGGGCCGCGTCCACGGTGACTATGAGGCCATTGAGACCCCCGTTGGCTACATCCCTCTCTACGAAGACCTGAAATATCTCTTTGACAACGCCTTCGAAGACCGCGCCTACACCCGCGCAGAATATGCAGAGCAATTCAGCCTGCGGATTGCCAAATACCTGGAAAAATTCCAGCGCATGGAAGCCCTTTACAAACAGGAACCGAATATGCCGGAGGAATTTTGGTCGGAGCTGAAACGTCAACGAAAAGGGTTAGAAGAGTTACGGGAGAAGTTTGGAGAGGATGTGATTTCACCGGTGGAGTTGTGAGTACCTACCCCACCTACCCCCCGGCCCCCTTCCAAATGGAAGGGGGAGTTAGCCACATCCAAAATGAGACAAATCCCCCTTTCCACCTGGAAAGGGGCTAGGGGATAGGTGCTTTTCTCACCAATCTACCAATTTCCCACTCCCCAATATACCATCCATGATATAATCCCTCCCATGACTACACACACCCCGTCTCACACCGCCACTGCTCCCCAGGCGGCTGACGCATCCCCTCACGCGGTCGCCGTGAAACCCAACTCCGAGCCGTACCCGCTTGCCACATAAGCAAGCCTATCTTCACGTAACCCACAGGCCCGGACATCCCCACCGTCCGGGCTTTTTGTTGTATAATTGGCCTATGTCAATCAACAAAAAATTAATCCCCCAAAAAATAACCTACTCATTATACAAAGATGAGCAGTTCTACAGCATCGAAAACGTACCCGCCCGCGTGAACATAGAAACAGGTGAGCAATATTTCTCGCCAAAAACAGTAAAGAACTTACATCAGCTCATCTTAGGTGAAATGCAGTGTTCGGGCAGCAAAAAGCATGACCTTAGGTGTTAGTGGAGAGGCCAAAATGAAAAATATCATTTCCAAAATAAATCATCTGTGCGAATCGGAATGCGAAAAATATAGGCTGCCATATTCTTTAGTCATCATTATTCTGTACTTACCGTTGCTCATCATCCTCTTATACGCTTTATCAATTATTCTTCCCCAAACTCAAACGGCTGCTGTATCGATGATACGAGAAAATAATATAGTGGAACAGCTCACGTTTGTATCTCTCTTAATTGGCAGCTTACAAGGGTTATATTTAGCGTGGTGGACTAAAGTAAAAAAGAAAGAGTTGTTTGTATGGTCATTCTATGCTCTATTTTCACTTGGATTACTTTTAATTGCTATGGAAGAAATCTCATGGGGGCAGCAGATATTTAAATTTCAGACACCCGATTTTATAAAAGCAATCAATGACCAAGAGGAATTTACTATTCGGGTCTTATGCTAGTTAGGAAAAGCCAGGGCCTTGATTTGGAGGAAGTCAGGTTTTCCCAATAGACGATTGATATAGATGCAAAGCGTATGAGCGGTCAACTTGGAATACAAGCGAGTACACAAACCCCAGAAAGTGTGGG
>DAOUWT010000136.1 GCA_030666985.1 Chloroflexota bacterium | reverse complement strand
CTCTACCCGCAGGATGTGGCCATCCTGCTCGAGCACAGTGAAAACCCTTTACGGATTTCCGCCGAACTGTACTAGTCCCTAGTCACTAGTCCCTAGTCCCTGATTCCCTGCTCCCCTGATTCCTAGTATAATACTCCCATGGAAAACACCTACCCCTTCCACCCGCCCCGCCGGATAGGAACCATCTTTCACCACCTAAGCATCGCCCTGCTGGTAGTTGCCGGGTTATGGGGCATTTGGCAAATCAGCCAAGCCCAAGTGGGGGCTCAACTTCTTCTCTATATTTTCGCCATCCTCATCGCCCTAGTCGCCGTGCCGCTCCTCGTCTACCGGTACTACGCCCTGCGGAACTCCAGCTACACCCTCACCAGAGATGGCATCTACATACAATGGGGATGGCGGAACGAAAGCATCCCCATGAACCATATCCATTGGGTTCATCCCGTCCACGATCTAGAGACCCCCCTCCACGCTCCCCGCCTGCGGTGGCCCGGCTCCGTAATAGGCACACGCAGATTCACCCGCGGCCCTTCCGTAGAATTCATGGCCTCCCAAGAAAAAAACCTGCTCGTGATCGCCACCGCCCGCCACTACTACGCCATCTCCCCCCAAGACGTGAACCAATTCCTAGCAGCCTTCCATAACCTTACCGAGCTAGGCTCCCTCCAAAACATTCCCCAGCGATCCACCAGTTATACAATTTTACTGACCCTGGTCTGGAAGCAAAAACCGGCTTTCTACACCATCCTGACCGGTTTCCTCCTCAGCCTCACCCTCCTGGTTTGGACACTCCTCGCCATCCCCAACCATTCCCAAATTTCGCTTGGATTCACCTCTCAAGGGCTGCCGCGCGAACCGCTGGCCAATGTGCGCCTAATTCTCCTTCCCACCCTCAACGCATTCACTTTCTTCGCTAATTTTGTCTTAGGGCTATTCCTCTTTCGGAGAGATGAGAACAAACTCCTGGCCTACCTCCTGTGGGGAAGCAGCATCCTGGTTGCCCTCGTTTTCCATATCGGCGTCTACTTTATCACCACATAATCCCCAGGTGTGCTCAATTAGCACACACGTTATCCACAGTTTATACCCTGTTATCCACAAAGTTATCAAGTGGGGGATTGGGGGATACCTGGCGGGATCGCGTTCGTGAGCGTGGACGCCTGCTGAACGTATCGGCATTCTTTGGCGTGGCAGACGCTGGGGGGCGGGCGTCGCTTACCCGGGGCGTTGTACTCTTCTAAAAACGCGCTTTCTGGTAAGATATGGCGAAGTTGGAAATTATTAAGACCCAAAGGTTTTAAGTTGAAAACCATTAGGAAGTTGGCAAAAAAAAATTATTTAGGCAAAAGTTTTTCTTATGACCTTAGAAATGTGGATCACTTTAGGAATTTTAGCGGCAGCCATCCTGCTCTTCATCACCGAGTGGCTGCGGGTAGACCTTGTCTCCCTGGGGGTGGTGATCTGTCTCATGGTGGGCGGCATCCTCACCCCCGAAGAGGCCATCCGTGGATTTTCCAGCCCGGTGGTGATGACGGTGGCCGCGCTCTTTGTGGTTGGCGGGGCCGCCCTGCAAACCGGTCTGGCCGACGCCATCGGGCGACGCATCCTGGCTATGGCCGGGAACAGCCCTCTCAGACTGACGGCAGTCATCATGGTCACTGTTGCCCTCCTTTCAGGCTTCATCAGCGACACGGGAACCGTAGCTGTCATGGCCCCGGCCATCCTTAGCCTGAGCTGGCGTTCTAAGATAAAGCCCTCCAAATTGCTCCTCCCACTTTCTATTGGCTCACTCCTTGGGGGAGCAACGACCCTGATCGGCACTCCACCGAATATCATCGTCAGTGATTTGTTGGCCAAGAACGGGTTGGCTTCCTTTCGATTTTTTGACTTTACGCCCATTGGGCTTATCCTCCTGGCCGCTGGCATAATCTTCATCACAGCCACAAGTCGTTGGCTGCTCCCGGACCGCGCCGTTTCTACTGATATTCAGCGCGTCGAGACGCCAGATGAGTTGGTGCAACTCTACAAATTGCCGGAGGGTCTTTTCCGTTTACGGGTGCGTAAGCGTTCCCCTTTGGCAGACCAAACCCTGGACGACGCCGCCCTGCGTAGGAACTTCTCCGTCACGGTGTTGGAAATCCTCCGCGTACCTGGCCCCAGGGAAATCGCCAAAGTGGGGGATAAACGCCTAATTCTCCGGGAAGAAGAACCTAAAAGCATCGCTCCCACGCCGCAGACTAAGCTCCATCCCAACGACATTCTTATCTGCCGGGGAGAACCAGACGATATTAGTCAGGCTTCAGCATACTGGAAATTGGGGCTTCAACCTGCCCAGGCCGAGGATAAGGAAGCCTTGGTCAATAATGAGGTCGGCGTCGCAGAAGTGCTCTTGCCGCCTCGTTCCTCCCTGATTGGCAAAACGCTGGTATCAACTCACTTTGGCCGCAGGTATAAATTGACTGTCCTAGACATTAGCCGGCCAGGGGAAAAAAGCCAGCTTTCTTTAAAAGAAACCTCTTTGGAATTTGGAGATACCTTACTGGTGCAGGGGGCTTGGAAAGATATTCTCGCATTACGGAAGAAGCGCCGAGATTTTGTGGTCGCCGGCCAACCCGAAGCGATGAGCGGGCCTCCCAGCCAAGCAAAAGCTCCCTTGGCCTTATTGATCCTGGTGGGTATGCTGGTGTTGTTGATCGCCAATCTCACGCCCATGACCACAGCCGCCATGCTGGCCGGATTCTTGATGATTGTCATTGGCTGCCTGAGCATAGATGACGCCTACGAAGCCGTGGATTGGAAGAGCCTGGTGTTGATAGCCGGCATGTTGCCCATGAGCACCGCATTGCAAAAGGTAGGGTTGGTCAATTTGGGAGCGGGGTGGCTGGCCCAAACGCTGGGACAGATGGGGACTATTCCTATCATGGCTACTTTGTTCCTCATCACATCCCTTTTTACGCAAGTGATTTCTAATACCGCGACCACGGTATTGATTGCGCCAATAGCCTTTTCGATCTCGCAAAAGTTAGGGGTTCAACCGCACGCATTCTTGATGTTGGTAGCCATTGCATCCTCTACCGCTTTCGCCTCGCCCGTGGCTTCCCCTGTGAATACGCTGGTAATGGGCGCGGGAGATTACCGCTTCGGCGACTACCTCAAGGTTGGTACCCCCCTGATACTCGTGTCTTTGATCATCACTGTGCTGGTTCTGCCGTTGTTGTGGCCGTTGTAGGTTGGGGATTGGTATATTGGGAAATTAGGAAACCGGTAGATTGGTTCCGACCAATTTCCCAATTTACCAATATAACCAATTTACCAATCTACCCCTCCCGCTCCCGCAAATGGGGGAATAGTAAAACCTCGCGAATAGTACTCGTGTCGGTGAGGAGCATCACCAAGCGGTCGAGGCCCATCCCGAAGCCGCCGTTGGGGGGCATGCCGTAACGCATGGCACGCAGGTAATCCTCGTCCAATGGATTATGTTCTTCATCTTCAACATCAAAAGTGCGGCCCATCTCCAAGAAACGCTCTTCCTGGTCAAGGGGGTCATTGATTTCAGTGAAAGCATTGCCCATTTCCATCCCTCCGATAAAGAATTCAAAACGCTCCACGGTTTGAGGGTCTCCGGGCTTGGTCTTCGCCAAGGGAGAGATGTCACGGGGGTAATCGTACAAGAAAGTGGGCTGAATGAAATTTGGCTCCAGATAATGACCGAGTAAATCATCAATCAGTTTTCCACGGGAGGCGGCAGGGTTGAATTCCATATCCAGGCTATCCATGGCGGCGGTGAGGCTTTCTCCGGTGGCGTGTTGGGTGATGTCAATGCCGGTGGCGTCAATCAAACCCTGGCGAAGCTCGACTCGCTTCCAGGGAGTCTCGAAGTTGATTTCCTGCCCCTGGTAAGTCAATGTTCGGCCCCCTGTCACCTGCTCGACAACATAGGCCAACATTGCTTCGGTCAGGGTCATGACATCCTCGTAATCCGCATAGGCCATATAGAACTCAATCTGCGTGAACTCAGGGTTATGTTTGAATGAGACGCCCTCGTTGCGGAAATCGCGTCCAATTTCGTACACGCGCTCGAAACCGCCTACCAGCAAGCGTTTTAGATACAGCTCAAAGGAGATGCGGAGATATAAATCTTGCTTGAGCTGGTTGTGATGCGTGATAAAGGGTCTGGCTGCAGCCCCGCCATAAATGGGCTGGAGGATTGGGGTCTCTACTTCCAGGAAACCGCGCTCATCGAGGAAGTTTTGCAAGGCACGGATTGTTTTGGCCCGCGCTCGGAAAATCTCCCGCACATCGGGGTTGACGGCTAAATCCGCGTAGCGCTGGCGGTAGCGCGTCTCAGGGTCGGATAGGGTAGCGTGTTGGACGACTTCCCCATCTACAACTTCGTCCTTAGCGGCAGGGAGAGGTGTGACAGCTTTGGAGAGCATAAGGTAGGAGGAAACCCTCAAGGTAATTTCTCCACTTCGGGTGCGGAAGATCTTCCCGCTGGCCTGGATGAAATCTCCCAGATCGAATTTATCGTTAAAGAACTTGACCTGGTCTTCCCCAATATCATTGGCCCTGAAAAAGATCTGGATGCGGCTGGTTCCATCTTCAATATGAGCAAAGGTGACCTTTCCCATAGGACGCATGGAACGCACCCGCCCCACCAAGGTAGCAAAGATTGGTGCAGCCTCCTCATTGTCCTCGATTTCTTGGAAGGCTTGACTAACTTCCAGGTTGGTATGCGTTCGCTCCACGCGCCGGGGATAGGGGGCAATGCCCTCTTCTTGTAGGGCTTCAATTTTCCCTAGACGAATTTTTTCTAAGTTCGAGTAGTTTGCCATCATCAACATCCTTTGTATCTTTTCAATATTTGGGGGCAAAGACTTCCGAAGTCTTCAAAAGCCGTTAGACTTCGGAAGGCTTGCCCCCTATTTTGAGACAATACTATCCTTATACAAAAAAAGCCCCGCGCGGATAAAATCGCACGGGGCGCACGCGTTCCGCGAAATAGTTAGCCGATTTTCAATATCTTAACGGAGAAAACTCCCCCAGGAGCAAGCACGTCCACTTCGTCGCCCTCAGAATGCCCCAATAAAGCGCTTCCGCAGGGGGATACGTTAGAAATGCGCCCCTCGGTGGGATCTGCTTCTACCTTTCCGACAATGGTATATGTTTCTACCTCCCCCTCATCGTCCCGAATGGTCACTCGTGTTCCTATTTGGACCACATCCGCATCGGAGACGTTTTGCACAAATTCCACATCGGACAACACACCCTGCAAGTATTGAATACGGCCCTCCACAAAGGCGCTGGCATTTCTCGCCGCCTCAACCTCTCCATCAGCGTCAACGCCCAAAGGGCCTCCATCCAACGCTTCTCGTAGACGTTCAGCAACTTCCTGCCGTTTCTTCGTCTTCATATAGGCTAACTCGTTCTTTAGTTTTTCATGCCCTTCTCGGGTCAAGTATGTGGTGGCCATAATACAATCCTACTAGCTCAGAATAGTGTTTTAACAACAATAGAGCCTTGCAGGACAAGAAACATCCTCAAAAGCTCTAAAGGCGTCTATAAAGTGCGCCCATTCTATCATAGTCATTTTGGGATTGCAAGTCCTGCGTGATTATTCAAACCCCGTGGATTCTTTGGGGGGACAGGGGGGTGGGCGTGAGAGCAGGCCCCAAGCGTTGCCCCACGCGTGAACGGGGAAAAACCATGGGGACTGGCATACGCCGGGGCGTGGCTTTGCCTAATCCTCAACCGCTTGCACTCCCACCAATCTCCAACGGAGAGTGAATGGCTCCCCGTTGCAGATAAGCATATCATTTTCTTGACGGTCATCAATAAATATGCTAGCATCAAGTCAAGAAAATAGTTGCCGTGGAATTTCTTATAGTATAATTAGGGCGAAATAGTGCACCTACCCAAGGAGAAATTGCCCCATGAAGAAATATTACTCACACACACTTGTATTGGCTATAATCTTGGTCATCGGTCTGTCGTCTTGCGAGATGAAAGCCTCTACGCCGCCGCCCACAACCGCAGACATGGATATGCAAACAATGGAGGCTGAAGCAGCATTCATAAAAACAGCGAATGCTGAAAAATCCGGAAGTGCTGGCTCCAAAGCGTCCGGAGGAGACGAAGTTTCCGGTGATCCTCTGGCTGGCAAAACATTCACGCCCACTGTGACGGCAGAAGGTGGCGAGGCGACTGCTGTTCCCAGCAGCACCCCCATCCCATCCCCAACCTCCACTCCCGGTCCAGTCACATCCTACGGGGTGCCAAGCAGCTATCAGATCCACAAAGGCGAACACCCCTTCTGCCTGGGACGGCGCTTTAACATCAACCCCGATGACCTTCTCGCTTTCAATGGACTATACAGGGGCGCGGTCTTATACCCCGGCCACACGCTCAACATCCCCACCAATGCCCGGCCTTTCCCTGGTGAACGAGCATTGAGATCCCATCCCGCTAGCTATACAGTGCAAACAAACGATACCTTCTACTCCATCGCTTGCCTTTTTGGAAACATTGATCCAAGGACAATCGCTGATTATAATGGCATGGATGTCTCTCAAAGCCTGAGCGTCGGCGCAGTCATCCAAATCCCCTAACACATCAGCAATATACCGCGCTAAATGAGCAGCCTTGAGATAAACAAGGCTGCTTTTTGCGTTCAAGTTAGAGAGTTCCCAAAAATAATCATCCAGAAACTCGTATTGCGTGTTGCGCCGCTTTACGGTGTACAGCCCGCAGGCTAGTGCGTACCCCCCACCGCTCGGTTACGCCAGCGGCGTGCCTACGGCAAAACCTTCGCTATCCTTTGGGAATGTATTGACGATTCTCCTATATATGATTGCTCTAAAGTCAATGTCGTTAAGTTAGGCAATTAATCATGTCATTTCGACGAGGTTTCGGCACGACTGCCGCCGAATAACGAGGAGAAATCTTGGTTT
>DAOUWT010000120.1 GCA_030666985.1 Chloroflexota bacterium | reverse complement strand
GAAATCTTTCCGGTGTAAGTGAATGGTAGACTGAAACCAAGATTTCTCCTCGTTATTCGGCGGCAAACGCCGAAACCTTGTCGAAATGACATGCTCAGTTCCACTAACTTAATGACGTTGAGTGAGCAGTGGCGAGTGTGTTTATAGGCTCGTGAAGACCCTGGCAATTGCCAAGAGACCTCGTCCCAATTTACCAATATCACCACTCCCCAACATACCAATCCTTCAATAGCCACTCATATAAAGGGATAACTTCAACTTCTACATCTCCCACTTTTATAGTTTCTTTATCCCGTAAAGTAATGATATATAGTTGCGGCCGGTTTTCTTGCTCCGCTGACAATTCGATCAACGATCTTAGTTCGCGTTCTCTGGTTGATCCATGGTCAAGGTGTTGGGCAACCTGAATGGCAACGTTATCTTTTGGAAGGAAAAAGTCAACTTCATGATTGTTTGCTGTTTTGTAATAATAGATATCTTGTGTTTTCCGGCGCAGTTCTAAAAAGACCAGGTTTTCCAACAACCTACCCTGGTTTTCTGAAAATGAAAAGCCAACAGATTTTATAAGGCCAGTGTCAATGCTGTATATTTTTTTGGCAGCAATCTGTTGCTCTTTCACAGAATAGGCATATTTGTTGATTACGAAAAACAGCCAACTATTCTCTAGATAATCAATATATTTCTTGACTGTATTGATGCTGCCCAACTTGAGCGATCCTTTTAATCTATTATAAGATATTTGTGTCGTTATATTGCTGATTAAATAAAAAGCTAACTCCTTTAGACTTTTAACATTTGCAATTCTGTAACGAGCCACAATATCGCGATATAGAACATCGTCATAAAGGGTATTGTGTATGGGCAACTGAGGGTACTTTAAAGCGTCGGGAATACCTCCGGCCCTAATGTACTCCGTGGTTAATTTCAGCAGTATACCTTTTTCTTTGGTGGTTAACGCGCTCGTCTCAACAACCCCCACCTTTTTGAAGTCCAAATATTCTGCAAACGAAAAAGGGAATAGGTCAATTCGAATTGACCTACCAGTCAATCTTGTGCCCAGTTCTTGGCTCAACAAAGAAGCATTAGACCCCGTGATGATGAATTTATATCCTTGGTCATGTAAGCGACGTACAAATCGCTCCCACTCAGGTACATTTTGAATTTCATCAAATAGAAAAAAAGTCTTTTCACCAAACAAGCTAATAAGTGTCTCGTATAAAAGGTCAAAGTTGTCAACGGTGAAATTGATCAATCTCTCGTCTTCGAAATTCACAAAATAATAATTATTCTCAAGGTATTTATTTGCTATTTGGGATAATAAAGTTGATTTACCAACTCTCCTTAACCCAGTTATGATCAAAATCAGAGGAGAATCTATCACGTTTTTTACTTCGCATAAGACCTGTCTCTCCAATCCCCTGTCTTGGAGCATAAAAGCCTCTTGTTGTTCCTTGAGAATAGAAATTAATAATTCTTGAGTGATTTTAGTTGATTGTATAGTATCCATAACAGAAGTATACCTTGAAAAGTCTTCACTGTCAATGAAAACTTTTTGGGAATTGTTCTCATTATGATAGAAATGTTTTCCGTCTCAAAGCTCACGAAGCCGCAGATATTGACTATACGCAACAACTAGGAGCAATTTATTATGGCTCGTCCCCCGCTCCCCGACCCGACGATTACGATCACGAAACAGACCGCGCGGCGATTTGTGCTCGCTCACCATCATCTGTGGCCGCCGCGCCAGCTCATGGGCAAAGAGGGCGTTCTGCGCTACATCCGGCATGTGGGCTGTATCCAATTTGACCCCATCAACGTTGTGGGCCGCAACCCAGACCTGGTGCTGCAATCACGGGTGAAAGATTACCGCCCCGCCATGCTCAACGAACTCCTTTACGAAGACCGTCTTTTGGTAGATGGATTTGATAAAGTAGCCTCCATCTACCCCGTGGAGGATTGGCCCTATTTCGCCTATTTGCGTGCTCACCGCAAGGATCGCTACGGAGATTCCGAAATCGCCAGAGAAACCGCGCCTCATGTCATAGAACAGATAAAAAGTCGGGGGTCTCTTTCTTCCCTGGATTTCAAGAACCAGGAAAAAACTAACTGGCACTGGGGGCCAACTAGCAAAGCCAGAGCCGCCCTGGAAAGCCTCTATGTGATGGGAAAACTGGGCATCCATCACCGCGTCAGGAACCGGCGCTACTTTGACCTCATCGAAAACCTGCTCCCGGCGGACGTGTTGAACGCTCCCAACCCTCACGCAGTCCTGGAGGCGTACCAGGCCTGGCACGTCGCCCGGCGGGTGCGGGGGCTGGGGCTGGCGCACCCCAACTCTAAGGAGCATTGGCTGGGGATTCTGGGCGTGAAAAGCCGCCGACGCCGGGAAATATTGGCCACACTCGTGGAACGCGGCGACCTGCGGGCAGTGCGCGTCAAGGAAATCCCCCAACACACCTTCTTCATCCACGCGGGAGACCTTCTCACGCTAGAGCAGGCCGCAGGGCCAGCGTCACGGCCCCAAGAGGCGGCTATCCTCGCTCCCTTGGATAACTTGCTGTGGGATCGGAAATCCCTGGGCTGGATATTTGATTTCGAGTACGTCTGGGAAGTGTACAAGCCCAAGGAAAAGCGGGAATACGGGTATTACGTCCTCCCCGTCATTTACGGCGACCGCTTTGTGGCCCGATTCCAGCCGATCTTTGACAAGGAGAATAAGGCCCTAGCAATTCAAAACTGGTGGTGGGAAGAAGGTGTAAAACCGAACCCAGCCATGAAAGAAGCCCTCCATGCTTGTTTGATGGATTTCAAAATCTACCTCCAGGCTGAGGACGTGGATTTTGGTGGTTTTGGAAATGTTTTTGGAGGTTGAGGAGTACCCTTTCAAAGAAAGGGGGCAAGACCTCCGAGGTTTGCTGAAATCCTCGGAGTCTCAGTCCCATGTTGTTTTTGGACGCTCACTAATCACCCACAGCGCCATGGATAAAAGGGGGAAAACAAAAATTGCAATGATTCTCCCTTTGACAAAATGGAAATGTTTCGTTACACTAGTAGAGAGGAACCCAACCTGAGTCACCCGGTGACGGCCAATGCGAACGAAGTACGTGACACAAATCCCATTTATCTTGCAAAGAACGGTTCCTTAAATTCCAAAGGGAAACTTAACAAGGTCTTTCGCTTGACCCAGGCTCGCCTTGGCGTGCAAAGCAAGTTCAACCAAGGCATTCTCATGAATGCCCATTATGCGGCGGCTGGGCTATGGATTTATGAGGTCTCTTTTTTTTGCCGCGCCGCATTAATCCTTAATTCGTTGGGCCGCTTATATTTACTCCTAAATTTCATTGATCAACAAAAAGTTTTGAAATACTTATGGATATTATTTGGTTGAACAATTTTATAAGAAGCATTGATTGGACGATATTATCAAATATTGCCGTTGTTGTTTCTGCGTATTTCGTAATTAGGCAATTAGTAGAAATGCGACATACGACTCACGCTCAAGGATACACGACTGCAATTGATATTCTTCAAGAAGAAGAGATAAGACAAGCCAGAAAAAATATATTCCAATTTAATGAGAAGCCCATAGATGATTGGACTAAAGAAGAAATCGAGACAGCCGAAAAGGTATGTTACACGTATGATGTAGTAGGGCAAATGGTAAGATATCATTTACTACCAAAGAACATTATTATTGACAGTTGGGGGCCTTCTATCCGAAATAGTTGGCCCATTCTATCACAATTGATTCATAAATATCGAATAGAGTTCAATGCTCCGGAGTATTGGGATGACTTTGAATGGCTTGTAATTGAATCAGAGAAATTCCAAAAAAGGCAACAGATAAAAAGTAAAATAAAATCTTATTTTGAAACCCGCTGGAAATAAATACTTTGTGTAAAAGCGGCCCACCGATGAATTGCAGTTGTCAAGGGGTAAAGTCAAAGCCAGCTAAGAAGCGTGCCTTGGATCAAAAAAGTGAAGAAATCGGATACGAAAAACATCTCGTCCAGCAAAATACCCACCTACAAAACACATCATTCCAGGAATCTTTTAAAACCCCCACCGCCTGCCAGTACCCTCGACCAGTCCCTCAAGAGGGTGCTTCGCAAAAGCGCAACCTGTTATATGAAACGAAAGCCAAACGTTAGCCTGGAAGCTTCAACTCAGGCCTAAGCGCGTAGACCTCCTCCGCGGGAGCAACACGCCGGGGCACGCCATTGCGCTCAATGCGGGTGATGTCCTCCCCCACTCCCAAACGTAATAGTCCATATTTAGCGAATTACTGGCGGGTCATGCCCCTACTGATGAATTGCTGTAGCCCCCCACAACCCAAAAAAGCCTTGAGTCCACCTCAGGGCTTTTTCAACATTAAACCTCAATCTCCCCCACCTGCTTCCCCCTTTTCCGCCAAAAGAAGGCCCAATACATCGTAATAGCAACGATATAAAGCGTGATGGTCCCCACAAATGACGGCCCAAAGCCATACCGCACCTGGAGCATACCGCTGATTGTAGGGCTGAAGGCCCAGCCAAAATTCCAGGCCATGCTCGTCAGGCTGGCAACCGTGGCCCGGCTAGATTCGTCCACTCGTTCCATGACAAAAGTCTGGTAGATGGGGGAACTCATATTCATCAGCGTCAGGCGAATGTAGTAGGCCCCCGCACTCAACCAGAACCAGGGTGAAAACCCCATCATGATTAAAAACGGAACTGATATAGCCTGCGAAACCACCACAGTCTGGATTTTACCTATCCGGTCGGACAGGGCCGGAGCAGCCAGGAGGCCAATTGCCATTGCCAGCGATCCCCAGGCGAATAATGTTCCAATCACCGGGTCTGGCTGGTGGTGTACCTGGCGGTAGAAAACGTTCATAAAAGGCATTATCAACCCAGCCCCCACAGAGGTGATCAACAGGGGGGCAATCAACTTTCCTAACAATTTTGGGTTTTCACGGGCATAGTTAAGCGGTGCAAAAATGGAGCGTTGACCATGTTCAAGCCTTTGGCGGCTCAACATGAGCAGGGGCATAATCGAGAACAAAAACACAACCCCCACCAGGAGCATGGAGTCCCCATAAGCGCGGCTATCTGTAGCGAGGACATCGCGCCAAGCTCCCATCCAAGTTGGTAAATACCCTCCCACCCAATTGCCCGCAAAAACGGCTAGCATCTGCAAGCCATTTCCAAAACTGAACAAATAGGTGCGTTCTTCTTCGCCGCTGTTTTCCATGAGAAAGGGCGACATGGTGATTCCCCACAAGCTTTGAGCTATCCCCAAAAGAATATTCATGGCATAGAACATGGGCGCGGCAGGAACAAGCACAAACCCAAAAATAGAAATCCCTGTGAACAACGCGCCAATAACCAGGGAATACTTCCTCCCTAAAACATCGGCCAAATACCCCATAGGCAGAGCCACAATGAGAGCCGTCAAACTGCTGGTGGTGATCAAGCGGCCCAACAAGGCTTCGTCGTACCCCAGGCTGAGGACATAGAAATTCAACAGCAAACGAAAAACGCCCATGGCCAGCCCTGTGATGATGACGTTGACCAAATAGAGACGGGCATTGCGCCGAAATTTTTTGACGTTGGCAAGGTAGCCCTTAATACCTCGTGGAACTTTTCTTAGCCGTTGATAGAGAATGCTCTTTCTTGAAAAATTGTTTTGTTGCATTGTGATATTCCACCTAGTGTTCAGTATTCAGTATTCAGTGTTCAGTTTTCAGTTTTCAGTGAGCAGTCTCAAGTAACCATGCTCGAGCTGGATAGCCAGATCCAGCGGGCTGAATCCGTGGGAACTACGGTGTACAGCCCACGGGCTAGTGGCGTTCCCGCCCCTTTTACCTTGTCTCCCCTTTGTATACCCCACACACCAGCCTCGTTATCTCTCCCGCTTTTCCACCCCCTATCTCCCGCCCATCTACTTCAACCAAAGCCCAAATCTCGACCAGGCTATTCGTCAAAAAGGCCTCATCGGCCCCGAAAAGTTGCTCTGGGATGAGAGAGGCTTCCACGACAGGGATGTCCAACTCCTGGGCCAACTCCATGACCACGGCGCGGGTGACGCCTGGGAGAGCGCCATCGCCCAGAGATGGGGTCTGCAAAACGCCATCGAAAACGGCGAAAAGGTTGGCCGCGCTAGCCTCGGCGATATCCCCAGCCGTGTTGAGCAGCAGAGCCTCGTCCGCGCCAGCTTCGGCAGCTTCCCGGCGAGCGAGGATGTTATCTAAAAAGTTGAGCGTCTTGAGATTAGCCAGGGGGGATTGCTCGTTGCGGCGGATGCTAGAGGTGATGGCAGTCGCCGGGGGATAGGCAGCTCTTGCCAGGGGGGAGGCGGTGACCAGCAGCGTCGGCCGAGACTGAGGGGGTGGGGCCAACCCCCGGGGGCCGCTCCCGCGTGTCAACGTCACCCGCAGGGATGCGTCGCCCCGGGCCAGGCCGTTCCCCTCCAGCGTCCGCGCCAGGGCCTGGGGCAAACCCTCCCCCATGTCTGGCAGCGGTATCCCCAAGAAATCCGCCCCTGCCAGAAGACGCTCCAGGTGGGCGTCCAGCCTAAAAATATCCCCCCCATAAACGCGCATGGTCTCGAAAAGGCCATCCCCCAGCAGCAAGCCCCGGTCGGCGGGTGAGATACAAGCCTGGTCGTCGGGGAGTAGTTCTCCGTTTATGTAAATCATATTCTCTCCAACACAGAGGCGACATGAATGTCGCATTACATTCTGCTGCCTCCGTAAAACGACATTTATGTCGTACACCCTGCGTTACCCCAAAAAATTCCTCAAAAGCTGGTGCCCGCTCTCGGTGAGGACGGCCTCCGGGTGGAATTGCACACCCACCACGGGATGCAGTCGGTGGCGCAGGGCCATGATCTCCCCATCGGGGCTGGTGGCGGTGACACTTAGGCTGTCAGGGAAAGTTTCGCGCTCAACGACCAAAGAGTGATAGCGGGTAACGCGCAGAGGCGATGGCAAATCCCGAAAAACGCCCCGCCCATCGTGCTCAACGGGGGAGGTTTTGCCGTGCATGGGACGCCCCGCCCGCACCACGCGCCCGCCGTAAACTTGACCAATGCACTGGTGACCCACACACACGCCCAAAATGGGGATGCTGGCCCCAAATTGCCGAATGACGGCGTTAGAAATCCCGGCCTCGGTTGGCGTGCAAGGCCCCGGGGAAATGATGATGTGCGAGGGGGCGAGGGATTCTATCTCGGCTAAGGTGATGGCGTCATTGCGCACCACTTCCCGCTCCCAGCCCAGTTCGCTGACGTAGCGGGCGAGGTTATAGACGAATGAGTCGTAGTTGTCGATGAGGAGGAGCATAGGGACTAGGGACTAGGGACTAGGGATTAGGAATCAGGGATTAGTGACTAGGGATGAGGTGACGAGGTAATGAGTAATGCGTAAGTTCACGTTTCACG
>DAOUWT010000217.1 GCA_030666985.1 Chloroflexota bacterium | reverse complement strand
GATGATTTTGAATCCGCCGCGTTCGAGGCGCTCTTTGGGGATGTCGGCGGTGGCTTGTTCGAGGACGTAGGCCACGAAGGCGGGCGTGGTTTGGGTTGGGGGCGGTTCTCGGAAGGTCAGCTCGGTTTCAATGGCCTGGCGGACTTGTTCGGCGGTGATTGATCCTTTCTTGAGCATGTCGTGGAGGAGTTTTTCTTGGCGTTCGCGGGCGGCCTGGGGAGCGTCGAAGGGGTTGAGGGCGGGGGCTTCTCCCACGGCGGCCAGCAGCGCGGCTTCGGCCAGGTTGAGGCTGGGGGCTGATTTTCCAAAATAGACTTGAGCAGCGGATTCGATGCCGTAGATTTGGTTGCCGTAGTAGGTGTTGTTCAGGTGCCATTCCAGGACTTGTTCGCGTCCGAATTGGGCCACTATTTGAGAGGCCAGGACGCGCTCCCGGAGTTGGCGCTGCAAGCCTGGTGGTTCTTCCCAAAAGAGGAGGTCAGAGACTAAGCGCAGTGAGATTGATGTTTCTTGGGGAGAGCGCCAATCTAGGAGCTGCCAATTGGAGCGTGACCAAAAATTGGGGTCGGCGGCAACTACTGTTGCCGCGGCAACAGTAGTTGCCGGGGCTATTTCGGTCTCGGCGAGGGCGTTTAAGGTCACGTATTCGCGTTCTTTCAGGAGGGGGTTTTCGAAGCTCCACAGGATTTCGCTTCCGGTGCGGTCGTAGAGGCGGGTGGGTTCTAGCAGTTCTCCATGGGGCGGGGATAGAAGCTGGGTGAGTTTTTCGGGGGCAGGCAAATCTTGGGCAATTCGAGAGAAAAGGAAGGCGGCGGCAATGATGAAAGTGGCGGCCAACAAGCTCAGGGCGGAGGCGAATACCAGGCCCGCTCGCCCGGCAGGGTTTTTGCGGTGCTTGGCGCGGCGTCTTTTCCGGGAGTGGATGATGGGGATGACGATGTTCATGGAGGGATTGTACCAGGGGCGGGGGGGAGGGGGCAAGGGGCAGGGGGCAGGGAGCAATCCCCAATATCCAATATCTAATACCCACTCCGAAATTAGATATATAGTATAGGATTAGCTTCTCTGGCTAAAACGCGTTGTCGGAAGGTGGTGTAGTGCGGCAGGAGGTGTTCGTGGGTGAGGCGGGCGCGGATTTCGTCTAGGAGATGAATAATTCGCTGTTCTTGCTCAATGGTCTCTTGGCCCATGGCCTTGAGGGCATTTTCCCATCCTAATTGAGCTTCCAACTCTATCCACGGGTTTGACAACTCGGCCGCCTCTTGAGCTATTCCCTGGAAATGTTCTTCAGCCTGAGCAGCACTCCCCTCTCGGAGGGCTATTTTGCCTAAGAAAACTCGGTTGGATAGGGACAGAGAGGCGCAGCCACTCCCATCCACCAGTTTATGGATTCTTGTGTTCAAACGCATAGCCTGCTCAAGATCATTCTCGAGAATGGACTCTGCTTCCCAGGCAAGCAAAGCCAGGGCTGCTCCACCACCTATAAATGCGGCTTCCATTTTTTCAACCCCCTTCTTGATCAGCTCTCGCCCTCGTTCTATTTCACCTGTTCGAGCCAAGATTAGGCCCAAACGAGAAGCATTATCAAATCCGGTAAAGTGTTCCGGAGCGGCTTCATACCCCATTGAATAATGTTCTCGAGCCATGTTGTATGCCTGCAATAAGCGGTAAATGTCGCCTTTCACTCGTTTTCCCAAAGCCAGATTGTCTTGGTGGCCAAACCTTTGACCAATTTGGTCTGTTTGGTCAGCGTGCTCGAAAGCAGAACTAATATTTCCCTCCGCTAAATCAATCATGGCCCGGTAAACGTGCAAATGCCCCTGCACACGGTAGGCTTGAATGCGACCAGCTAAGGCAAATCCACGCTCTGTGGCAGCTCGTCCTTTTTCATACTCTCCCAAGAAATACTGAGAAAAAGCAATAAACGTATAACCTGTCAACTGACGGTGAGGGTGGTTGCCCTTTCTAGCATGTTCCAGGCAAAGTTCTGCGTGCTTCAATCCTCTTCTTGGGCGCATATCCAGGGTGTTTGCTACCGCCATTTGATAGTGTGCGTTTGCCAAGGCATTGAAAATTTCCGGCCCCTCTTCACTCCCTAAACCAATGGCCAAGGCATCCTGAAATACCTCTTCGGCCCGGTCGAGTCTGTTCAGCATGTAAAGGAATACTCCTTTTCGCACCAAGTTTTCTATATATTCTGTGCCATGATGTCGTTCATCCAGGAAAACTAGAGCTTGGTTGACGGACTTTAGCCCTTCTTGAAACTGTCCACTCGCCATACAAGCATCACTTAAGTTGCCCCACGCGGCCCCAATAAGCAGGTTGTCTGCACACTCCTTTCCAATTTCCAACAAGGACATATTAAGTCGCTCCACCAATTCAATATCTTGGGTTTCAAAAGCAATCGCACTCCAAGTCGAGAAAAATTTATATAGATGCTCGCTGGAAGGTGACAAGCTTTGCTCTTTCAATAAGCTCTCAGCATGTTGGAAGGCGTGAGTAGCTTCTGCCGTAGAAGCCAAACCACGCGCCTTCTCTCCTGCTCTTACCCAATAATAAAAGGCGGCTTCGAATTCTTTGGCCTTCTCGTAATGAGCAGCAATAATGGCCGGCTCTGCGCCTTCATCTACTTTTACACGGGCAGCCCGGTTATGTAAAATCAGGCGACGGGCAGGACTCATACGTTGGAGTAAGACTTCGCGGAATTTTTGATGGACAAAACGGTATTCTATGCGAGCATCCTCAGGCCCATTTTGTTCAGTAACAAGGTTATCTCTGGTTAGTCTTTCAATGGCTTGAACAACTTCTTCCTCATCTACCTTTGCAATTAGGGACAATAGGCTTAACTCAAATTCAGATCCCAATACAGCAGCCGCTTCTAACATCCTATAAGCCGTTTCATCCAATTCCGCCAGACGATTCCCAATAAGGTTGGAGAGTCTTTCGTTCAAAGGGAATTTCACTTGGGAGACTAAGTCAGGCTTTACACCCGTATTCAGAATTGCCCACAACATCTCCAGAATGAAAAGCGGGTTTCCTCCCGATTCTTCGGATAAGATTCGAATAAAGTGCCATGAGGGTGATTCCTGAAGGACATGATAAGTCAGTTTAGAAATAGCCTTCGGGGGTAGTCCTTGTAACTTCACCAAGCTCATGTACTTAGAATCGCGCAAGAATCTCATCAACTCAGGATGCTGTGTTGCCAATGCAGCCTCTCGAGCAGCCCCAACCAGCATCCCCGGCCCATTTTTAAAGGGATAGCGCTCCATTAAATAGGTGAGCGTTTGCAAGGTGCCCCAATCAGCGTATTGAAGGTCATCGAAGACAAGCACGAGAGACCTCTTGGAAGCCAGTAGTTTAAACGTCTGCCGGATTGCTTCCATCAAGACATTTGCTCCTTGAGATTCCGCTGTCCCTCCTTCAATATCTGTGCGTATCATGGCAATCTCGGGTAAGATACGGGATAAGGAACTGGCCCACGCCGGAGATAATTCAAGCCACGTATTGGGAAGAATCTGGTGACGAAAGAGACTAATAAATGGTTGATAAGGAAGATTCACTTCATTTGGTTTACAAGAGACATTCAAGACATTTTGCCAGGAAGATACACTACCTGCGTACTCTTTGAGTATCCTCGTTTTACCTTGTCCGACCTCTCCAAGTAATAAAATGCTTTGGTGCTGCTTTCTCCCTAAGTCCAGTTGGGAGAGAATTTTTTCTCGCCCCACCAAAGGGACACGAACACAGGGATGAATATCCCAGGATGGACGCGGTTCTGGGATGTCCACATGGATATCGCCTTTTATCTCTCGATACAAGGCCGTTAAACCAGGGGGAGGCCCAATCCGGCCGTGAGCCTGCATCACCTTGGTCACCTTTCTATAGTATTCACGAGCCTGAGATAGCTCTCCTTGCTCTATGAATATTCTCATGCGAAGCTGGTAGAAGTGATCTGAAAGAATATCCAACTCCAGGGCCACCTGAAGCATATTCTCAGCAGACTGAAAATCCCCCTCTATGTAATAGTGGTCAGCCAAGCGTTCGAGTACACTCTCTCGCAGCTTCCCCAATTCTCGGGCTATTTTCTGTAATTCTTGCTCTGCTTGGGGCAGATCTGAAAAGTCACCCCTCTCCAAGAAGTGATCTCCCCTCCATAAATCCAGAGCCTGATTCAATAGCTTAACGGTCTGAAGTGGTAAGGGCTGGTCTTTGGGAGTTTGCCAAGGGACTCGTCCAGCGGCATCGAGCAATTCACGAAAATGAAGGTGATCGATATAGGTGCGCTCGAAATCCAATCCCACCAAGTTGCCTTTCGAGACAAGGAGTTCTTCGTCGGGCAAGTCAGCCTTTAACTGAGAAACGACTTCACCAACCCAATCAGGGGAGGATGAAGCCGCGCTGCTGAAAACACTCTCTAACTCTTCTCGAGGGATAAGGCATCCCCGGACAGCAAAATAGTAAAGTATTAACTTATGAAGATGGGAAGGAATGTCAGCAGGAGTTTGCTCGAAAATAATTTCCGGCGGACCGAGCAAAAGAATACGGAAGGGGTTCATGAAAAACTCACAAAAATTCAGTGCTTAGAATGTTGGGGGCGCAAGCGGCTGGGGGGCGGGAGATTGCAGATTGCGGATTGGGGATTGCGGACGGGGGGCGGCGGGTTGCGCCTGGGGATAGGTGAAGCCACTCCCCGGCGTTGGCACCAAGCCTCATGGTTTGTCCTCGCTTATGCGTGGATCTGCGCCTGGGGGTTGGTCTCACGCCCCTGCGAGGCGCCCACCTCCCCCCCCCCCCCCCCAAAAAAACACAAGGGCCGAACCATTCTTCCTAAATCTCGTTTTTAAAACTCAAAAACCTCCCTTCTTCTAATACAAAAGATGCCAATACTGCTATTATGTTTTTTTAGAAATATGTGAAAAAATAATTAAGAAAATTAACTAATTTATTTGTTTT
>DAOUWT010000155.1 GCA_030666985.1 Chloroflexota bacterium | reverse complement strand
GCACCGCCGTGAGATGGGGCCAATGTGCGAATATGGGGCCGGCTCTTTGGCTCTATTCGGCGTCCCCGGGCGCCCGGGGGGGGTGGGCAAAATCCCGGGGCAAGGCGGCGCCACACCGAACGCCCCCTCCACCGCGGCGAAAATAGGCCAAGGTTTCACCCCCCTCCCCCCCCCCCCGCCGTAGGGAGTATCATCGGTCACATGGTGCTTGTCCGTGGCCCAATCGCGAATATTGTGCAGGTTAACCTCCACCAGACCGCGCTCAATCGCCCGCTGCATGATGCTGGCCTGGAGGTAAGGCACTAAGACTTCTGGGAAAAGGGTGAAAACGTCGAATTTCATGGGGGTATTATATATTAGATATTGGGTATTGGAGATTGGAGATTGGAGATTGGAGATTGGAGGTTGGATAGTCGTTGATGTCGGTTTCATAGGCAGCCTCCACCTTATATCGGTAATCGCGAGATGCAAGGTGGAAGTTAGGAAGCAGAAGAAGCAAAAGAGCCAGAGGAGACACTCTTCACTCTTCACTCGTTACTCATCACTCTTTACTTTTTACTCTTCTAACATCCTGATATTATCGTCAGCCCACATACGCGTATCTTCTAAACCGGGATCGCCCTCTGTCCAGCCGATGCATTCCTCGAAGCTATTGATAGCATCACCAATTTGGCCTAAGGCACGAAAAGCATCCCCTTTTAGGCACCACAAGTGGGCGTTTTCGGGATGCTCCTCCCCGGGGACAAAACCTATAGCGGCATCAAGAGCGCCGATGGCTCCTTCGAAATCCCCCGTTCGCATGTGTTCATCGGCCAGGCCCTGGCAATCTGGCAGGGAGCCGCAATCGGCTCCGCCGCCCAGGAGCTTGGGGAGGCCAAAGACCAGGAGTAGAATGATGAGGGCCAGGCCGCCCACGCCGAGGGCAATGGTTAAGGGCTTTACTTTCTGGCGGATGGTCAGGGGTTTAACTCGCCGCCGGGGAGATGGAGGCTTTTTCCGCCCTGGAGGGGATACCGGGGGGGAGGGGGGGGCTTCCGTGGGGCGTGGGATATCCGTGGGGGCAGGGGGGGGGGCTTCCTGCTCCAGTTCCATGGCAACGGTGGGTTTGGAGGTGAGGGTCGGCTCAAGCTCCAGGGCCGGTTCCATGGCCACAGTTTGCTTTTCATATACATCGGGAGGGGCTTCTATCTCCTCCGCTTCTTCCCTTACCTCAGGCTGAACTTCCTTCTCCGGGGCAACGGCAATCGTTTCCGATTTCGAGATTTGCCCCACAGCCTCCTCGAGAGCCTGGCCCATTTCGCTCGCCGTTGTGAAACGGTCTTCGGGGTCTTTCTCCAATGCTCTGAGAACCACATTTTCTAGCTCAAGAGAAATATCTGCCCGGAGAATGCGCGGGGGAATAAGAGGTTCGTTGATATGTTTATAGATCAAGGAAAGCGGAGTATCAGAATCAAAGGGAGGCTGGCCGGTAATGAGTTCGTAGAGAATTACCCCCAATGAATAGATGTCACTGGCTTTAGTGATCGTTAGCCCTTTGCCTTGTTCGGGGGACATGTAGGCCGGAGTGCCAACTAATGCCCCAGTAGCGGTGAATTGTGTTTGACTGACAATGCGGGCAATCCCAAAGTCGGCCAGCACCACACGGCCACCTTGGGATAACAAAACATTGGCGGGTTTAACATCGCGGTGGAGCACGCCCTGGCAGTGAGCGTAATCTAAAGCTGAGGCCGTTTCTTTGGTGATGTGGAGAATCTCAGAAATGGGGAGCGTGCCGCCGTTTTTTGTTAAACGGTCTTTTAGGCTGCCGCCATCTATGAATTCTATGACCATGTAGCAGTATTCTTCTCCAGTGTCAAAATCGTAGACCTGAACGATATTCGGGTGTTGCAAAGCCGCAATAGCCTTGGCCTCACGCTGAAAACGGGCCAGGAAATCTTGCCCTTCAATGAGGTGGCTATAAAGAACCTTGACGGCTGCGTAACGCTCAAGTTGAGGGTGATAGGCCTTGTAAACTTCGGCCATCCCTCCCCGCCCCAGGCGTTCGACAACTTGGTACTTGCCTAATGTTTTTCCTACGAGAGTTGCCATGTGTGTGCCTCCTGACATGCAGCGTGTTGCGTGTTGCGTTGGAATTTCCTAGATGACTGTGATTCTTTGTGGCTCTTTAGGATTTCACGGGGTTGAACAAACATTTGCCACAAATTTCACGAATTAGCACGAAAAAATAAAAAAATTGGTGAAAATTCGTGCAATTAGTGGCGAAAAATTGCGACTTGGCAAATCTACCCCGTAAGTTCCCGGAGACCCTTCTTTGTGTATTATACAGGATTTTGATGACTTAGGATATGTCAGAAAGGCAGGGATCAGGAAATCAGGAGAGCAGGAATCTGGTAATCAGGATGGGTCATTCAATCCGCAATCCGAAATCCCCAATCCGCAAGCGATTTCCAAGTCTATCCATCCAGGTAAAACTCAGCATAATCCTGAAAATTATTATGAAAAGATTCAAGCCAGGCTTCAATAAAAGATCGTTGCTCGAACAAGGGCAATAAATCGATTTTTAGGTCTTTGGGTCTTATCACAGCCACTTTTTCTACCAGGGCTTGCATAGCTGTTTGGGCTGTGTAGGGCACCTGACCATCTTGCTCTAGTTTTTCTTCCAGAGGCTGAATGCGTTGCTGCATAAACCACAACAAATCGTAAAAATCTCGTCCTTTGATTGTGGCGGCAGTAGCTCCTTTTCGAAAGCTGCGTTCCAAACCAGCCAGCATCTTTCCGGCCAGCATTGTTTCTAAGGAAAAATGAGAAGGCACAAAGCTGCGCCCAAAGTAAATTACTGGCGTTTGCTTGAGTTCTGACACCTGATGATGCTGGCTAACTTCCACTTTTAGGTGCAATTTTTCATCACGATGCGGGCTAAGACCCAGTTCATAGAGCACAGGGAATTTAAGTGTGACACGGTAAATTCCAGCCGCACTGGTTTGCTTTGCGAGGGTGGTCTCACTGTATCCCATGCGTTTTTGAAAATGCGCTAACAAATCATCTCCGAGATTAGAGACGTCCACTTCGCAGCTATTATCCAGGTCAATATCTTCTGATAAGCGGTTAAGGTCATAAAGGATATACAAGCACGTTCCGCCATAAAAATTCAGGCGACGGTACAAACTATGGTTGTATAAAAAATCTAAGACGTAGGCTTGCAGCACGGACTTGAGAACGATCCGCTGAGTTTCGTTAGGCAATAGAGCGTCTTTGCTTTCTAATACTTGGCCTAAAGATTGGATTAATGTTGCCATACTGTCCTCTGAAAATTTTCTAAAATAAAATTCATCTTTTGTGAATCGCTGAAAGCAATGTGGTTTGCAAATTTTTCTCGCTCACTAGGAGATAGTTCATCTAAATTAAGGCGTAAATCTTCGGCAAGGTGGTTTTTGTGGGTCTGGAGTTGGCGGGGTAAGGGACGCAAGTACAGATAATCAAACAAGGCTTTGGCCACAGAAGCCTGATTATAAAGTATGCCATGATATTCCCTCTGAGAAAAACCCCTATAAAGTCCTGAACGAATGTGATGATAATCGAAAACGCCTATTTGATTTTCGATGGTGCGCGTATTTTTGGGAGTTATCGCCGTCACTGGATAGGTGACTTCGGTGAGGATGGAGGCACGCTGAAGGATGTAGTGTAAGGAAAGATAGGCTTGCGGCAAAATGATGGCACTGACCGCCGGAACAAAATCCACGTCACCTTGGTGGAGTTCATAAAATCTCCGAGTCATATAAAGCCCTCTTTTCAAGCGCAAGATGTGTCCCCGTTTAGTCCAACGCGACAATGTCTGCCGCACGCTTTGGGCCTGACCTTCACCAACATTGAGGACTTGTTTGAAACCTTCAATAGTGAAATATGGCAAGTGTTCGAAAGATCTTAACAAATCGAGTTTCATTCGGGTACCTGTATTTTATATCGGATAATAGTAATTTTATGTGTATTATCTAATATGAACTGTGGTTTGTCAAGATAGTCATCTTCCCCCACCAGGACAATTGCCCTACTCCGCAATCCGAAATCCCCAATCCGTAATCCTTTTATGTTATACTAACCACCAGGATAGCAAATATTGCGATTTTAGACGAGGTGGTATAAATGCTTAAAGAAACATTGTGGCGCGAGATTGACTCCCTGCCGAAAACCCGGTTAGAAACCTTGTTGGACTTTGTGCGGTTTTTGCAATTTATGGAGCAGCACAAACCAGAAACCAGGAAGTTGCCGTTGCGTATTCCCGGACTCGATACTGGCACAACCTGGGTAAGCGATGATTTTGATGAACCATTGCCAGATTCTTTTTGGTTCGGAGGCACCGTAAACCATGAAACTCCTGCTTGATACCCATGCTTTTATCTAGTGGTATGATGATCCGGAGCGATTACCCGTGAAAATTCTATCAGCCTGTCAAGACACAGCCAATACGCTGATGCTGAGTGTAGCCACCGCATGGGAAATGCAGATAAAAGCCCAATTGGGTAAACTGCGCCTGGATAAACCTTTGATCAACATCATCCGCCGACAACAAGAACAAAATCAATTACAAATCCTTCCTATCACGCTCCCGGTTGTGTTAGCTCTGGATAATCTGCCGTTGTATCACCGCGATCCTTTTAATCGGCTGCTTATTGCTCAAGCAAAAGTGGATCAATTGTTATTGGTCAGCAACGATAGCCAGTTCAAACAATATCCGGTTACATTGTTTTGGGAGTAGGGAGCAGGGGCTAGGAATCAGGAAACTAGGAAATCAGGGAATCAGGAAAACAGGAGAGCCGAGTTTCCATGACAAATGGCAAACAAATCACCCTATTTGCACTAGACTGCGGAGCTACCAACTGGCGGCTATACCGCGTGAATTACCGCGTTAACGGCAATCTGATTCGCATCCTGGGAGAACCTCAACCCTCACCGCTGACCAGTTTCTCAGAACGCAGACTCCCTGCCATCCTTACCCTCAACCCGGCCGGCACAGATCTCGAAAACTTCGGCGAAGTCTCCCAGGGACAGCTCGAAGACGAGACCATCCGAGACCGCGTGCGCGAATACTTCAAACCCTGTATCGGCGCCCACCTGGAAGACAACCCCCTCCCCCACCAAAAACGATACACCCACGCCCAGGCGCTAAGCTTCACCCGCATGTTGCTCGAGTCCATAGTGAAACAGATCAGAAGCGAAAAGTGGCGGGCGAGTGCTTTCGATGAGCGCGTCCGCTTTGCCTTTGCCTACCCCGTCCACTGGCAACACGACCACGAGGGAGCGATTTTCAACGACTTCAAAAACCTCGTCCTAGAATCTTTCCCCAAAAATATCCATCAGCACATCCGCTTTGTCCCCGAACCCGAAGGCGCCATCCTAAGCCTAAAACGCCAGGGACTTTTGAACAGCCCCGCAGGCGGAGGCGTGACCCTCATAACCGATGTGGGCGGCAGCACCACAGACATAATAGCCGGAAAGTCAAATCCCCGCACCGGCGAACTGCTCTACCTCGGACGTTACGGCGAGTCTTTTGGAGGCGGATTATACGACGCTGAAATGGCAAAATACCTGGCCGACGCCCTGCACATCCCCGCCTCAGCCCTGGCCGACGACCCCTCTGCGCTGGTGACTTTGCGAATTTACGGGCAGCGACTGAAAGAGTCTCTCAGCCGTCAACTGCTCCACGCCCAAAACGGCCCATCGCGCCCCACCGCCCAACGCATGATCACCCTCGTAACGCGCGACAACAAAATCTATCGCCAATTGATCAAATTAGACCAAGACACTTTCGAGCACATCGCTGGTCACCTGAACCAGACCTTTGAAAACCTCATCGCCACGGCCATAAAAACCATCGGCCTCAAAGACGAGGATATTGGACAAGTGGCCCTCGTGGGGGGAGGGGTGCAACTCTTCAGCATTGTGCAGCACCTGCGGGATCGCTTCGGGGAGGGGAAAGTCGTCCTGGCGGATAGCCCCGGCGAGATCGTCGTGCGGGGGATTGGCCTGGAATTCGGGGCCTCGCTGGGGACGCTGGAACCCGGGGCCAGCCTGGTGCTTCCCCCCCCACCCGTGGAGGAACCTGGCCCCACGGGGGAAGCCCCCCCCAGGGCCGGGTGGCAGCTAACCTCCCCCGGGGGGCAGGCATATCCCCTGGGGACAGGTGTGACCAAAGTGGGGCGTGCCCGCGACTGCACAATCTGGCTAGAGAGCGAAAAAATCTCCCGCCACCACGCCGAAATCCGCCTGACAGAAGATACCGTATCTATCATTGACCTCGGCAGCACCAACGGGACTTTCGTCAACGAAGAGCAGCTGGAATCGAAACAGCCCTACTACCTGAAACCCGGCGACAAAATACGTTTTGGAAATCGAGAATTGGTAGTTGAGAGAGTGAAAAGTGAAACGTGAAACGTGGTACGTGAAGCGTGTTGCGTGAAACACGTGTCGCAATTGACTATATT
>DAOUWT010000201.1 GCA_030666985.1 Chloroflexota bacterium | reverse complement strand
TATTTCGGAGGCGCAAATTTCGTGTACATGAATCAAGGAGATGGTTCCTTCACCGATAGCGGCCAACATCTGGGTAATTTCTCCAGCAATGATGTTGCCCTGGGCGACCTCGACGGGGATGGCGATTTAGATGCTTTTGTCGCCAATTTAGAAGATCAGCCTAATACAGTCTGGTTGAATAATGGAGCAGGGGTATTTGTTGATAGCGGCCAGCGGCTTGATCAGCTAACCAGTAACGCGGTCGCTCTCGGCGACCTGGATAATGATGGCGACCTGGATGCCTATGTGGTCAATGGGGAAATCGATACTGGAGAACCGGAATCGAATACTATCTACTTGAATGATGGATTGGGTAATTTCACGTCCATTGAACATGTAGCCAATCTCATGATTAGTACGGATGTGGTTCTGCTCGATTTGAACGGCGACGGTTGGTTGGATATTGTTGAAGCCACAACGGAAACGATTTTAGTTTACTTTAATCAGGGGAACTTTGATCAAGCAATTGAAGAATCTCCCGCATCTGCATCAGAAATGTCTTCAGCGCAGTATTTCGATGATTTTGAGGATGGCCTGGCCGATTTTTGGGGCGCGGATATCCTGGCTACCTACCGGGTGGAGGAATTCGATAATAATCACATCTTACGAGGCTCAGACTGGGGCGGTTTCTGGGAGGAGTCCCACTTAACTGATTTCGAACTCGAAGTCGATTTTTATCCCGCCGAGCCTTCCGCCGCAGAGGGACTTTACGGCATTGAGGTCAATTTGCGGGTCGGCGTATGTCCGTTGGGCAGTGATATCTCCCTTACGCCTTACTATAGTCTGGAAATTCTCGATAATGGCTTAGGGTTGATGAAGTTTTCTTGTGATGGAAGCGTTGTACCTTTGGATGGGCTGATGCAAGGTATTTCTCCCCAAGCATGGCATACGCTCAAAGCTAGGTTGGTTGGCAACCGAATTCAGATTTTTGTCGATGACTTTCTTGCATTCGATTATATCGATGAGGATCAGCCCTACATGAGTGGCACAGCTATTCTGTTTTCTGGGCTCTCAGGGGAAGATATTACTTATTTCGATAACTTCTCGTTAAAAGTGCTTTCTTCAGAAAATGAGACTGAGGATACTCAAGTCTCATCTCCCTGCGATTTCACGCTGGATGATGTTGGTCAGAGCGCTCGCGTGGCAGGGACGATTAATTTCATTGATGACTTTGTGCCCGAGGTCTGGTACGCCGATCTGGTTGAAGATGGCTGTACGCTAGGGATACACTTTATGCGCCAGCGTTATCCCGCCTGGCTAGATGAATATCCCGAAATCTTTACATTAGGAGCGGCCATCGATGCTCAAGGAGTCTTTGTCTCGTACCCCTACCCTGATAATCCAGATGAGATGCAATTGATCCTTGAGTTAACTGAGTTACCCAAGCTTTTATCCTCAAATGATGAACAGTAGAAAGAACAACCTCAAACCCCCTGGCATTTGGGGAAAAACAGTTATAATTATTAGTGGAATAACCAATAGAATCGTTGATTTATCCTAAAAGTTTTGTTTTTATGGAGAAAATTTCAAAAGAGATGAAGAGAAAAATCTTTCTTGTCGCGATAAGTGTTCTATTAGTTCTGGTGGCTTCTCTGAAATTTCAATATTCACCTGGTTTAAGCACAGATGAATATGTTCCCCCCTATTACGTAGAGCAGGTCGCAGATATCGCCGGTGGGGCTTTGGGTTCAAATCCAGCATGGTTTACAGAGGTTAATGGAAACTTATATTTCCAAGCAAGTGATGGGGTGCATGGGATTGAATTGTGGAAATATTCTCCATATACCTTAGAAGCCTCCATGGTCACGGATATTTATGAAGGCGCCAATAGCTCTAACCCGGAATGGTTGACGGTAATAGGGGATACTATTTATTTTGCGGCCACAGATGCTGGGCATGGGCGACAAATATGGAGTCATAATGTTGTAACCGGTAAAACAGAATTAGTAGTTGAACAATCTACAAATGCTGATCCAAAATGGCTTACACCTAACTGGCCATTGCTTTATTTCACCGCAGATGTCGCGGAAGCGGATCCGGCTGATCAAAAGGGGCGGGAGTTATATGCATTTAATATCACTAACAATCAAGTGAAATTGGTAAAAGATATTAGGCCCGGCACATCTGATTCTGATCCTCAGTACTTATATGGTTATGGACAACTGCTTATTTTTACAGCAGATGACGGCGACAACGGCGAAGAATTTTGGCGGAGTGATGGTACGACAAAGGGTACCTACATGGTCAAAGATATTTGGCCGGGCGACAAAGGTTCAGAACCATCAAGCTTTAATCTACTTGGTCATCAGTTTATTTTTAGCGCAGATGATGGGAAAAGCGGCCGTGAGTTATGGAGCAGTTTTGCTACTTCTGGAACTACATCGATGATAAAAGACATTTTTGAGGGGAAAAGTGCTTCAGATCCAGGGTGGTCAAATCGTTTAGGGGAGTCGGTTGTCTTTTTTCCAGCGAAATCCCCGGAGTATGGTAATGAATTATGGCGCTATGATAAGCAGTATGGAGCTTACCTTCTTGCCGATATTAACGAAGGAAAGGGAGATTCCAACCCGGCGGCGATTGGGGATGTTGGGTGGGTAATGTTTTTCAGTGCCAATGATGGAATAACTGGTGTAGAGCTTTGGGAAACAGAACCTCCATATTTGCATGCGCGGCAAGTGACTGACATCAATCCGGGGAGACCCAGTTCAAATCCAAAGTCCCTGGGGAGACTTGGAACCAGTTTGTTCTTTACCGCTGAAGACAAAGAACATGGAGAAGAAGTATGGGTTTCTGAAACTCCTTACTACGCGGCTCATTTATTGAAGGATATCAGACCCGGAAAAAAGGGTTCCATTCCGAATTTCAATATTGGGGGGTTTACAAACACACTAGCAAATTCGATTCGAATTGGGTGGACAATATACTTCACCGCAAACGATGGTAAGACCGGCGTAGAGTTGTGGCAGGTTTCTACGGGAGCTTTGCCGCAGACAGGGTTTGCCCCAGGCGTTAAAACCCAGCTTCCCGCGGAAATTTCTCGTCCGCGTTACCAAAGCATGAGTTTACTAGGTTTGGAGATTCCAAAATTGAACAAATCCCTATCAATTGTTGGCGTTCCTAAAGAAGGCAACACTTGGAATGTGGATTGGCTTGGCCCAAAGGAAGTTGGATATTTAACAGGTACTGCGTTTCCAACATGGCCTGGGAACACAGCCCTTTCAGGGCACGTTTATCTGCCGGATGGGAGTCCTGGGCCCTTTGTGGATTTGAAAAAACTTTCTTGGAATGATGCGATCATCATTCATGCGTGGGGACAGGATTATATATACAAAGTTAGGAAAGTAGATGAGTGGGTAGACCCAAACGCCAAAGAAGTGCTGGAACACAAAGAATACGATTGGCTAACATTGATCACGTGTCAAGGATATGACGAAGAGCGTGATTATTACCGTTGGCGAATTGTGGTTCAAGCTGTGCTAGTTGAAGTCGTTAGGTCGCACCCTTAGAAGTTTTTTCGTAAGCGTTCACCTCCCCCTTCTGGCACGGCAGACCTCCGAGGTTTTTGAAGTGCAAACCTCGGAGGTCTTGGCTAGGGGGGTGAATAATTACGAAGTATTTTCTAAACCCTCATTTACTTGAGGGATTGTCTCGTTGATGCTCACATCAACAAAGGAGAATGTTATGAGTAAGTCATCGAAGTTTGTATTTCTGCTTAGTTTGATTTTGGTCTTTGCGCTCGCGTTGAGTGCCTGTACCCCCGACTCTGCCCCTGTGGAAGTAGAATCGGCTGAGGTTGAAGAAGCTGCGCCCGAAGAAGCCGAATCAGTGGAAGCTGAACCTGTGGAAGCTGAAACCGAACCTGAACCAACCGAACCCCCACCCCCTACCGAGGAGCCTGAGCCTACCGATCCCCCGCTCCCCACCGAGACACCTTTGCCAACGCTGACGCCCACCCCCGAAGTTCAACTTTCTGGGCTGTCTCCCGACCCCCAGCGTGTGGAATTCCAGGCTGAGGATGGCAAGAATTTGGTTGGGTACTACTTCCCTTCCGAATATGCCAACGCCGAGATGGTGGTCTTAGTGCACTGGGCCGGCGGTAATAAGTGGGATTGGTGTGAGATAGCTCCCTGGCTGCAGAACCGTCAGGATGAGAATCCTGTCGTCCTAGAAGCTTGTGAGGACCCTGCCGCCAACTGGGGACGGGATATGGCGTCGCCTTGGTGGGACCCAACTTGGTTCCCGCCCATGCCAGAAGACGTTTCTTTTGCTGTCTTTATCTTTGACTTCCGAGACTATGGCGAAAGCGAGGCCGGTCTAGACTCACCCCAAGAATGGGCGCTAGACGCTCTAGCAGCCTATCAACGCTCTATGGTATTGCACGGTACCGCCTCCACTTTGGATTTTGGCAAAGTTGCCAAGCCAAGTCAGATGATCAGTTTTTCAAGTATATGGGGTATCGGTTCCAGCATTGGCGCGGATGCGGTTCTTGATGCTTGTTACATGCTCAACGAGAAACTTGGGGAATTCATTTGCAAGGGTTTCCTTTCCCTCTCGCCGGGCAGTTACTTGCGTTATGACTATGCTGAAATGGCAAAGAAGTTATTGGAACTCAACCCGGAAGCGAAAGGCTTTTGCCTTTCTGCTAAGGACGACCCGTCAGCCACTGCCACCTGTAATGGAGCTTCTGAGCATTTAAGTCAGGATATTAATTACGAAAAAGGCGGTCACGGTAATATGCTTTTGGATGGTGAACTTACAGTTTCAGTTCCAGATTTGAGCGATGCAGAGTTGAATGCCTTGGAGATAATTCAACATTTCCTACCAGGAGTAATTGAAGAGTGAAAAACCACAAGATTTATAAGCAAAACAGACCGGCACTTGAGGAGCTATCAAGTGCCGGTTTTTTCATGGCGGGTCTCTAGGAATTCACGGGGTTACACATAAATTTCTGCTCTTAGGGGAAGGCCACTTCCCCGTACCCGGCCGCAGGATGTGATCATCCTGCTTGAGCGTGCTGAAATACCGTAATCCAAATCGAGTACCCCGTGAAATCCCAAAGAGCCACTTTCTCTAAATGCGATTCCCCCGAACTTCTCCCCAGGGCGATTGCATATGGCATTTGGTAGAGAGAAAACTGTTATCTCACTGCTCAAAGGGGAACGGCAGTTCCCCTGGCTACCTCACCCGATGGGGCT
>DAOUWT010000170.1 GCA_030666985.1 Chloroflexota bacterium | reverse complement strand
TATCGCTGGCAGGCAGCGAAGAAGACCTACTTGTTTCCAGCAGAAGAGTTATCGGCGGCATTTCGGGAAGCGTTTTGCAAAGGGATCAGGAAGCTAAGGAAGAAGGGGAAACTGAGACTGGGAAGAAACAGAGAGATAGATGTAGAGCAGATGCTGAAGGCAGGGGAAAACCAGAAATGGGAGGTCTACATTCAGACGCCAAGAGGGAAACCGGGAGATTTGCTGGATTACCTGGGAAGATACGTATACAAAACGGCGATGAGCAACCATCGGATCATAGCAGTGGGGAAAGAGAAGGTGAGGTTCAAGTATTATGACAATCGCGATGATGGGAAGTTGAAGGAGATGGAACTGGAAGGGGTGGAGTTCATGCGGCGCTTTTTGCAGCATGTGATGCCGAAAGGGTTTCAGCGCATCCGGCATTATGGATTACACCATAGCAGCAAGAGAAAGAAACTGGAAATCGTGAGGAGATTGTTGGGCATAGAAGCAGAGATACCGGCGGTTCAGAAGTTGAAACTGGTGGAATGGCTGCGAGAGATCCTGGGAGAAGAAGAACCGTTTCTGTGCCCATATTGCGGAAAAGGCATGATGGAGATCGTGAGAGAATTTGATGCCATAGAAGCATGGCGCTTGAAATTTGCGCCGCTGTTGGGGTTAGCATACAAATGGGGATGGGGGGTTTGATGGAGAGAAAAGAGCGGCAGCCCGGAAGCGGGAAGGGATCAAAGCGTCAGCTTGTTGAAAAACAGGGTTTTGACAATAAAAAGAGACTGCAAAACGGGGCATTTTGCCTGCCCAAAATGCTATTGAAAGCAGAAGCGCTGGAGAAAAGGGCAGAGAAAAGCAAGTATAATGAGGAGGGAACTCCATAGCGAGGGCAGGAGAATTTCATCTAACCCATCGTGAAGCGGACGCCCATTACTGAACGAAAAAAATCAAAGTGGCTGGCTCTCGATGTTTCGGGCAAGCCGTGGTGTTTTGCTAGACCCATGTGCGCAGCTTACGATAATCGTTAGCCAGCCAGAAATCTTACAGTGAATATGAGGCGGTAAAAACCATCTCTTTTTTTTCTTTCATCCTTCAGCATTTGAGCAATCAATTCTGGTAAAATTCATAAGGTAGATTTTTCATCTGTAAACCTGTCCAAGCGGAGAAATATTTTTGTATCCTCGAATTCTGAAACAAATGCGTGAAAAGATCCGAAACCGTCAGTATGTGATGACGATACACGCAGAAGAAGAAATGGATGATGATAACTTATCCATTTTTGATGTGGAAAGCGGTGTTCTCACAGGAAGTATCCGGGAGCGGCAGAAAGATCAAGACACTGGTGAGTGGAAATATGTAATCGAAGGACAGACGCTTGCAGGTGATAATATTGCTGTAGTAGCAAAAATCAGTTTGACTGAAAAAATGGTAATAGTAACCGTATGGCGTGAATAAAATGAATAAGATGATTTGTGATATTTGTGGAAAGAGCGGAGCAAAGATTCGCCGAATAACCAGAAGCTATGGAAAAGGTGAAAATTTGTTGGTTATTGAGAATATTCCGGTCGTAAGTTGTCCAAATTGCGGAGAAAGTTATCTTACAGCAGACACATTGCATGAGATAGAGCGAATTAAACTTCACCGTAAGAGTTGGGCAAAAGAGCGCAATATTCCTGTAGCTGCATTCGGCTAAAAAGCATTTGGTTTGAGATTATGAATGCAATGCTTTTAGAAATATGGGGCTGGCTAACCCCGCGTAGAGCAGACGTGGGGGGATTCGGGCGTTTTTTTTGTTTCTTGGGCAGATGAGTAGGTTTCCAGAGCCGCGCTGTCTGTAAACACCCCCACGCAGCTCACGCCCTCGTTAGCCGCCAGAAGTATTCGGGAAGGGAGAAAAAAAGATGTCTGTATTGTCGAAATTAGCTCGTGAGATCGGACACGATGAGCGAATAAGCATCTTGCTCACCAATTTGGGAGAAATTTCCGGTATTCGGCAGGATTACACCCAAGCTGAAACTTATTATCAAGAAAGTTTACAACTTGCTCGTTCCGTTGGACATTACTGGCTAATCAATAGTATTCTCTGTGAGATGGGGGAGCATTATCTACGATGGGAAAAGGCTGATTCGGCGTATCAGTTTTTCACAGAAGCGGCACAGATGGCCAAAGAACAAGAGTTACAGGAAGTATTGGCCGAATCGTTATTTGGCTTAGCCCGTGTAGCAATCGTTCAGGATCGCACTTCTGATGCTCTCGCCAATGGCAAAGAAAGCCTGGCGTTATTTGAAAAGATGGGGCACTACAAAGCAAATGAAGTGAAAGAGTGGTTGGCTGAATTGTATCCTTTGTGAACAAACATCTCTCTCAATATCTATAACCGCCGATAAACTTCCGATAAATCGTCGCTATGCTGCCGTTAAAAATAAAACAAGGCCCTTTGGGTTTGTTCCGGGCCTTGTTGGTGGGATTATAGGTTTCTATGGGAATTTGGTTTCTCAAGGTGCACGAGTTATTGGGTAGGCAATATTCGCTCCTGCCTGGGCGCTATGTCGCATAAGAAATCTGGTTGTTGAAAAAGCAGATGAAAAGCTTCGAATCTCATGCAAAGAGACTGATTATCTATTGTGTTCGCAAGCTGCCGATTGGCATTCTGAATAAGGTAGATCAATCCCCGAAAATTAGGTTTTCCTGGTTTTGTTTCTATGTTGGTAATATGGTTACATACTATCCCAGGGACTACGTACGGCTTTTGGACCACGGTTGAGGACGTGTGTGTAAATCATGGTGGTCTGGACGTTTTTGTGGTGCGGGTATGCGCTGGAGCCGTACTGGGGCTGAACGTCTCATCCCAGTCCGCTCTGCGATCCTCAGCAAACGTTTTGACAAAATGTGGCAACTGGCCTACAACTCACCCCCATCTTGAAACGCACCCAGAAGGATTTGCATGGTTGAATATTTCACAAATTCTGCTACAATACAAATAGAGTAGTTGTATTTATACACACGGATGAGTGTGTGGTAGCATTGACGAAAGCAAAAAGAAAACCGCTTACACAAATTTGTGTGTGAGGGGTTTTTTTATTTCCCCCGTTCTACATGTTGAAAATCAACAAATGAGAGGAGACATTATGGACAAGCAGGAGTATTTCAAGGAATTCATGAAAGAGACAATCTGGGAATATCTGGATAAGCATGACTTCGTGTTTGAAAAAATTAAGTATTTGTCCATTCATGGGGTAGAAGTTACTCAATCAATTCAGTATTACCGGGCAGAAGAACATTTGACTGACCCAGCAGACAGAGGACCGAGCAACTCTTTACGGCTTGTTGCCGGAAAAGCTGCTTGGGTGCGGGTGTATCTGCGCGGCAATCCAAACCAGGTTTCAAATGTGACTGGCACACTCAAGCTTAGGCGGCAGTTGATATACGGATTTTACAGTGATGTGGCTACCTATTCACCTGAGGCACCAGGTTTTATTACGGCAGAAGTATCGCCGTCATATGCAACCGAGCGTGACAATATCATTGCAACCCTCAATTTTATAATCCCTGCCGAAGAGTTCTGGGGCAAGCTTCAATTAAAGATTGAAGTAACTGGGGGCACCTATTCTGATGACGAAAGTGTCAATATTGACGCCACCTTGAAGCAAACTATGCGGTTGGCAGGGATAATGGTTGGGTATAATGGGGATAATGTCGCAGGAACCACCACACTTACAATTGCAGCTCCAAATTTGGCCGATTTTCAAAATACTTCAGCCTGGATGCTGACCACATATCCGCTTTCTGATGCAACCTATCGTGTTGTCAGCACTATTACGCAGACAGAGCCGTTGACTGATCCTCCAAGCTGTAACGGCTGCTGCTCTCCAAACTGGAGTGCTCTGCTTGCCGACCTTGTTGCCGAAAAGGTTGCAGATGGCTCACAGGCGGGTGATTTATATTTTGGTCTGCTCGCAAACGGTATCCCAATGGGCCCTATAATCGGGTGCGCATCATCAGCAATCGGCTCCGGTGGAAACGGCGCCGAGATAGTCATGGCCCACGAAGTAGGTCATCAACTCGGTTTCGGGCATTCCCCCTGCGGAACCCCTGGTGATGTCGGCTATCCGGCATATGAACCCTATGATCCAGCTGGAAATCCTACAGCATCCACTGGAGAATACGGTTTAAATATCGAAAACGGCAATGTTCTGTCACCAGCAAACCATAAATGCTATATGTCATATTGCGGTCCACAGTGGATGTCTATTTACCGATATAGTAGTCTTATACAACACCCTGATCTTCACCCCGAATATGTGGGCATATATGAGAGATGGTGGGATGACTGGCGCATGTATGATCCCTGGTGGTGGCTAAAAAACCCGGTCGCTGAATTTGAGGTCTATTATATGGATGTTATTACAATTATCGGTTTGTTCAGCAACAATAAGGTGAATGTTAGAACGGTTACACGCGTGCAAACGCGTGTGGACAATGCCGGTATGATACGTATACCGATGAGAGCTGAGCTTCTTGACGAAGAGGGAGAAGTCATTGCATCTTCTGCTGTTTTCCGGTACGAGCAGAAATTTACCGGACAAGGCTGCAGTAATGTTGATTGCAATACCGAATCTGATGACTATGTAATTCATGCCTCTATACCTAATAAAGCACCCGGTGCGCGGCTGCGTTTGGTATGCGATGAAAAAGATAAAGTGATGTGGGAAATGGAAGCTCCCAATAAAGAGCCGAAAATCTCTAGGGTAAAAGCATCTGTACTTAAAGATAGGTTGCTGCGCGTAACTTTCATGGTGGATCATTCAGCCAAGCAGCTTGATTACTGGGTACGCTGGTCTGACAATAAAGGCAGGACATGGCATCCGATAAAAGCGAAAGCTTCTTTAGATGAACGTTCAAAGGAAGGGAATTCTTTTGACTTACCTATGGATAGCATCCCCAGTGGAAATGTTCAGGTTCAGGTTGTTGTCAATGATGGTTTCTTCACGACTGTATCGGAGTCGGTTTCTATAAAAGCACCTATGCAACCTCCGGCTGTATCGTTGTTACATCCGAAACAAGACCAGACTCTATTTTCGAAACGACCTATGCATCTGCGGGCGATAATTAATGATAATGTTGGACGGCACATAAAGTTCGAGCGTTGTATCTGGCTGCTGGATGGAAAGCAGGTTGCCGAAACTCCCGATGCTTGGATAACCTCCCCTGCCGAAGGCGAACATACATGCACTTTGATCGTTGAAGTAGACGACCAGAAAATTAAGCGTGAGATTGAATTTAAAACCGTTACGTTGGATGTGAGAAAGTAAGTCAAGTAAACATATGTGTCTGTCCCATTTTTCCCTAGTCGAAGCTATAAGGGAGAAATTGTAATAGTCAAGAGTACCATGAACACACGTCATTGCGAACACAGCGCAGCGGAGTGCGGCAATCCCCCCTTCTAGGTCGGAGACTGCTTCGGCGGTAAAGCTGCCTCGCAGTGACGTTAACGAGCTATTGAGTTCACACTTCCGCTGATGAATACACTATAAGGGAGAAATGGCTGACAATTGCTGACGAGGCTAAACGAATTCTTAATGTAAACGAAGATTGTCTTCGTTTTTTTGTCGTTTTGCACAAGGGAATCCTGATAGTGAGTGGATAGTGAAAATTTAAACCACGTTAAAATACACATGTAATCAAAGTTATGGGGTAAGGAAATCTGGCTCTGACCAAATAAACAGGTTTAGCCTTTGGTTGTAAGGTATGAAAAAAATTAATTCCTGAGGCTTAAAACTAAGGGTAAATTGGGTTAGTTAATCAAAATGACGAAAGGAGATTATTATGGAAACCCTATTCAGACTCTTACTGAAGCGTCCGGCGATCACCCAAGATGAGGACGCACTCAGCATCCGCCACGCCCCATATTTACATTTTAGTAACCCCGCGTGAACCGTGACGAAGTAAGCAGCAGACTACCCAGCCTGCGGTGCAAGTTAACAAAGAAATAGGGGGTAGCTCGAAGGAGAACCAAAGCAAGGGAAGCACAACCGTCCACCGCTTGGATTACGAAGGCTTAG